>NZ_JADYXJ010000013.1:0-111377 GCF_015864365.1 Pseudoalteromonas sp. SWXJ133 | reverse complement strand
CGAGGATCATCGATTGATTCGAAATATTTAAATAGCTGAATATCAAGCATGAGAATGCTCCTTAAAAAAGGAGTATAAGATCATACTTTTAAGTCAAGGTAAAGTTCGTGATCTTGCCCTGCAAGTACACCTTAGTTATATTTTGGGTAAGCTGTTAAGATGCGCCGTCTTAATAATGTAGAAAGGTTATAGAAGTAACATGTCAAAATTTTTCTTTATGGGTAAGCCCGACATAATGGGTAAAAATAACAGTAATGGATTTGCGCCAAATCGTACCGCAAAGGTCGGCACAGAGTTACACCCGTTAACGCTAATTGTAAACTCAGCTGAACGACAATCAGAAATAGAAGCAATACTAGAAGAGCATTCGCTGTTTGCTTCAATTGAAGTTAAAGCTGAAGTACCAGAAGATATTCGCGAACTAGACTTTGCGCTTAGCAAGTCAACACCACAAGTATTTGATAAAGTACCAGAGCGTAACGCACCTTGTGTATGTGGTAGCGGCAAAAAATATAAAAAGTGTTGCGGTTAGTTTTTTAACAACTAAATATGTAGCCTTTCTTTTTTCATCGGTATTAAATAAAAATGCCACTGACCTTGAGCCAGTGGCATTTTTTAATGTTAACCAATTATATGTTTAATTATTTACGCGGTTCGTAATCAATTCTAAATATAACCGTGTAAAGTACTGGCACTACAATGAGGGTTAGTATGGTAGCAAAGCCCAAACCAAACATTATTGTTACCGCCATTGACTGAAAAAACACGTCAAATAACAGCGGGATCATACCCAAAATAGTGGTTATAGCTGCCATTGCAACCGGTCGTACACGGCTCACACCAGAGTCAAACACGGCTTCATAGGGCGATTTACCTTCCCTTAATTCAAGATTTATTTGATCAACTAATACAATACCGTTTTTAATTAGCATACCGCTTAAGCTTAACAAACCAAGTAGCCCCATAAAGCTAAACGGAGCATTCATCGCTAACAAGCCCGCGCTTACACCAATAATAGCCAACGGCACAGTTGCCCAAATGACAAGTGGCTGTTTAAGTGAGTTAAAAAGTAATACCGTGACTGCAAACATCGCTAAATAACCCAGCGGTAATGAGCCAAATATTGCTTTTTGCGCCTTGCTTGATGACTCAAACTCGCCGCCCCATTCTAGTTGGTAACCACGCGGTAGTTCCATGTTCTCTATCGGACCGCGAATACGGGCAAATAGTTTTGCAGGTGTTTCATCCCCTAATACATTATTATCGGCCATTACTGTAATAGTACGTTTGCGATCGCGGCGCATTATTAGGCTGTCTTCCCACTGCACATCAAATTCGTCTACAACTTGAGTCACTGGTACAAATACACCCAATACTGGGCTGTATATTTGAAGGTCGTGTACGCTTTCTACGTTTAAGCGCTCGTTAGCAGGAGAGCGAGCAATAATGGGCAGCAATTGCGTACCATCGCGATATACACCCACTTGTTTACCTGAAAGGCTTGTTAGTAATACATTATCTAGGTCTGATTTACTAATACCTAATCGACGTGCTTTTTGCTCGTTAAATTGTGGGCGAATCATTTTGGTACGTGCGCGCCAGTCATCACGAATATTATACGCGCCATCGTCGCTACCAATCAATTCTTCGGCTGTAGCGGCGAGTTGTCTTAAAACAACAGGGTCTGGGCCCGAAAAACGTGCTTCTATTTTTGCATCAGTAGAGGGGCCAATTTCCATCGGTTTAATTTTAAGCTGTGCAGAAAGCGCATGATTGTCTGAATAATCGCGCACTGTTTGCATTACAGTTGCTACGGCTTCTCTGTCGGCAACACGAATAATCAATTGCCCATACGCCGGGTATGATTTTTCTGGTGCGTAGGTAAGCATAAAGCGCGGTGCACCTTGCCCTGTTGTGCTTGTTACTTCTTCAACAAGGTCTTCTTTTTGTAAAAATTCTTCAAGTTTTTTAACGCCCTCAATAGTTGAGCGAATATCAGATCCTTGTTCTTGCCAGTAATCGACATAAAACATAGGTGTATTAGATGCAGGGAAGAACGACTGTTTTACAGAGCCAAAACCAACAACCGCAGTACACAGTAAAGCAATCATTAATATCAGTGTGGTTTTTCTAAAGTGCAGTGCTAAATCTAAAATCGCTTTATAACCATTAAAAATAAACCCTTTGTATGGGTCTTCATCTTCTTGGCCTTCTTCGTTTTTAAATTCGTTTTCTTTGAACATTAAATTAGCAAAAAATGGCGTTAAGGTAATCGCTGTGATCCAGCTTAATAAAAGCGAAATAAACAACACCCAAAACAAGCTACCGGCAAATTCACCGCTGGCATCAGAGCTTAAGCCAATTGGCGCAAACGCAGTAACCGCAATGACTGTTGCCCCTAGTAATGGCCATTTTGTTTGCTCAACAATATTAATAGCCGCTTTGAGTTTTGTTTGGCCACGTTTGAGGTTTATTAGTATCCCTTCAGTGACGACTATTGCGTTATCAACCAGCATACCAAGAGCAATAATAAGTGCCCCAAGCGATATGCGTTGCAAGTCGATAGCAAACAACTTCATAAATATAAACGTACCCAGTACGGTAAGCAGTAAAATACCACCAATTAAAATACCGCTTTTTAATCCCATAAATAAGAGCAGTACTACAATAACAATCGCGATGGCTTCAAGTAAGCTGATAATAAAACCATCAACCGATTTTTGAACCTCTTGTGGTTGGTTGTATACCGAATTTATGTGAATACCATGAGGGCGTTGATACTCAAGTGAGGCTAAGTGATCGTCAATGTGTTTACCCACATCAACCACGTTAACACCCGACATAAACGACACGCCAATAAGCAAAGCTTGCTGAGAATTATAACGAATAATATTGTTAGGTACTTCTGCGTACTCTCTGTAAACCTTTGCTACGTCGCCTAAATAAATAAGCTCATTGGCACCCGGTTTTGAAATTAATAGTGTTTCGAGCTCTTTTACATCTTTAAATTCGCCGGTAGGGTGCAATCGAATTGATTCATCGCCCACGCGAATTTTACCCGCGTTAGAAACCGTATTTTGTGATTGTAATAATGCAAAAATATGGCTTGGTGCAATACCTAATTGAGCAAGTTTACGGGTAGATACTTCAACCATTACTTGAGCTTGTTGTTGCCCTGCAACCGTTACTTTACTAACACCTTTAACAAGGACTAGTTCGCGCTTTAAAAAATCGACGTAATCTTTAAGCTCATCATACGAATAACCATCACCGGTTACCGAATACATAACACCGTAAACATCGGCAAAGTCGTCCAAAATAGTGCTAGGGTAAACACCACTGGGTAATGACGGAGAAAGGTCGTTAATTTTACGACGCATCTCATCCCAAATTTGGCGAAGCTGCTCTTTTCGATAATTGCTTTTCATCTCTACCGAAATCTGCGACTTACCGTTAGACGAAATAGACGTAACGTAGTCAACATAAGGCAATTGCTGAATCGCGTTTTCAATTGGAAAAGTAACTTCTTCTTCAACTTGCTGCGGCGAAGCACCAGGGTACATGGTAATAACCATGGCTTTTTTAAGGGTAAACTCAGGGTCTTCTAGTTGTCCTAAATCAAAGTACGATACACTACCGCCAATTAATAACAGCAGCGTAAACATCCAGCTGATTACTTTTTTCTCTATGGAGAGTTGTGCAAAGCTCATAATTATAAGCCTCGCTCTTTATTCCATGCTCTTACTTTCATGCCTTCTTTTAGTGAATGCACACCGGCAGAAACCACAATTTGACCTTCTTCAATGCCACTTAACACTTCAATTCCATCACGATGCAATTGGCCAATTTTTACAGCTTGTTTATGAACCTGGCCAGTATTTGAATCAAAAAGCCATACGTAGGCGTTATCTTCAATTGATTCTTGCGGCTCAGAAAACACCGACTCGATAGGTAAGATTGTATAAGCAACTTGCGAGCGCGTAACTTTACTTAAATCAATAAGCACGCTCCCCGTCATGCCTGCTAGTAAATTAAAGTCCTTAGGTACTGGTAGCGAAAATACAACTTTATAGGTAAGCGTTGCAGGATCAGCTTGGGTATCCCACTCTTTAATATCAAGTGTGTACTGTTTATCGTCAAAGCCATCAAACTTTACAGTTGGGTGGTAATCGGTGCCTTTTTTAAAGCGAGCGACTATTTTTTCAGGAACCTGGATTTCTACGTCCATTAAATCGCGTGTTTCTAAGCGTAAAATATTTTGCTTGGCTTGAATGTTTTCAAAGTTTTTAACAAATACCTTAGCAACAGTGCCTGAAAATGGTGCGCGTAGCTCGCTGTACTCAAGGTTCGTTTGTGCAATTCTAAATGCAGATTCAGCAATTTGCATATTAGCAGTGGCTTGATCTAATTCTGATTGGCTGGTGATTTTTTTCTCAAATAATTGCTCAATACGGCCAAGTTGTGATTTTGCCAATTCAAAGCGCGCTTTGCGCTCGTCAAACTGTAACTGAAAATCTTCAGGGTCTAGTTTTGCTAATAAATCACCTTTTTCAACGTGTTCACCAGCAAGCACAGGAAACTTAATAAGTTCGCCATTTACTCTAAAAGCAAGGTAAGAGCCTTGGTTTGCAACCACCTCAGCAGGAAAACTACGAATGTTAGTTTGAGAATCATGACCTATGTTGAATAATTTAACTGGGCGAATGGGCTCTTCTTTAACTTGTTGTTCTGGTTCAGAACAGGCAAGTAAGCTTAGTAGTGTCGTAGTTAATAAACATAGACGAAAGAGTTTCATGTCTTCTCCGTTGCAATGATGGCAAAATAATTAAGTGCAGCATACGCTGCAAACATATAAAATAAAAATCATTAAATTTTAGAAACTCAATAAGTTTTACTTATAATGTTACAGAGTGCTATATGAAGCTGAATCAATTAATAATTTTAGATGCCATAGTGCAAAGCGCGAGCTTAAGCGGGGCAGCACTAAAGCTACATAAAACGCAACCAGCGCTTACACTCGCGATTAAAAATCTAGAAGAAAAAATAGGGTTTGAGTTACTAGACAGAAGTAAGTACCGATTACAGCTTACTGAAAAAGGGCGTATTTTTCACCGCGAAGCGAAGCAACTTTTGCATGCCAACGATGAGCTGGCACAACTCGCTAAAGAATTAGCATTGGGCAATGAGCCCCAATTTAGAATTTGTTACGAACAACTTTGCCATATGCAAAGTTACAACGAGATCATAAGTAATACTTTTAGGTTGTTTACAAGCACAGAATTTAGCTTAACAAGCGGAAAACGCTTTATCTCATTAGAGCAAGTAAACAGTGGGCAAGCCGAATTAGGCATTGGCCCGTGGTTTGATTTATTTCATGCTACAGGTGATTTAGAAAGCGTACCCATAGGCAGGCTCGATATTGGCATTGTGAGCGCTAAAGGCGTACTCCCTCAAAAACTCACCTATAGCGAACTGCAAACGTATCCGTGTTTAGCCATGTTTGAAAGTGACTTGAGTATCGACAGCGACAGATTATCGTACTCAAAAGGCTCCGCCATGATGAAAATTGATGATGTATCGACCTTAAAATCGTTTTTACTCTCAGGCGCAGGTTGGGCAATGATGAGCCTAGAACACTGTGCTCCTGAAATAAAAGCAGGCTTACTTCAAGAAATACACATAACTGACCGAGAGCATAAGTTTAGTGCACAAATTAGAGCCTTTAGACAACATGCAGTGCATCACGGCCCTGTAGCGCGCACTATTTGGGAGCAATTTAAAGTACTTAGTGAGGCGTATTTAAATGAACGCAGATATTGATAAAGAAACTCTTATTTATACTGTTATCGCAGGCATACCAGTGGGTAAAGTAGCAAGCTACGGGCAAGTTGCAGGCCTTGCTGGCTATCCTCAAAACTCACGATTGGTTGGGCGCTTATTAAAAGTGATGCCAAACGACTCAGTTATACCTTGGCATCGCGTGGTAAACAGCCAAGGTAAAATATCATTCCCAGCGGGCAGCGAAAAATACCAAGAACAACGCGAAAAGTTATTATCAGAAGGCGTATTGTTTAATAACGACAAAGTGAATATGCGGCAGTGCCGGTGGGAGTAAAGCTTTCGTGAACTACTAACGGCTTTCATCTATATCGATGCAGATAACAAAGAGTAAATTTTTATTGTTATTTTTACCTAATTTGATACTTTGTAAAAAGGAAAAAACAGCTAAGGAACAGCGTGATAACACATTCAAATTACGATTTAATTAAGCGTTTTCATTTTATAGAACTTATTGTATTTTGGGAAAATCGCTTAACTACAAAGCACATACAACAACATTTTAATATAAGCCGTTCAAGTGCATCTAAATATATACAAAATTACCTAAAACAGCATCCTGATTTTTTGATTTACAACAACTCAAAAAAAGGATATCAAGCGACAAAATACTTTATACCAGAGTATGGTGAACACGATCTTGGTACTTATTTAAGTTTTACCCAGCAAGGTATTCAAAGTGAATACTATAATCACTTTACTGCAATGCAATCCCCCCTAGTGCCAGTAAACCCTCAAAGGGTGAGTGGTATATTACACGCACTAAAACATAAGCAACGAATTGATGTAGGTTATGCTTCTGTATCAAGTCCTGAGTTCGAATCACGTATTATTAGTCCGCATAATTTAGTTTTTGATGGTACCCGTTGGCATGTACGTGCGTATTGTGAAAAAAATCGAGATTTTAGAGACTTTGTTCTTACTCGTTTTAATGGCGAGTGTGAAATAGAAGGACCCGCAGAGTACGACCAACAACACGACACATTATGGCAAACCCAACTTACCGTTAGCATAGAGCCCGACCCTCGATTAACCGCTAATAAAGCAAGAATAATAGCACTCGATCACCAAATGAATCAGCAATCAAATGGCCATTACACACGCAATATAAAAATACGCGCCGCTTTATTACTTTATCTATTAAAACAACTACGTGTAGACAGTTACCAAGCAAACCCCGAAGCGCAACAAATTATACTCAGCCCCAATTGCTTAGCTAACTTACAGCCTTACATGCCATAGTATTTAACGAGCAACGTAAATAATAATAAACTAAAAATATGCCTAAAATTACGACAGGTGATAAACGTACAGTGTTGCTCAAAAGCTAAGCAGCCAGTAATTTAAAGGGAATGACAATAAAGGATGAAAGTAATGGACGATTTTAGCCCAAGCGACTTAAAGACAATTTTACACTCAAAACGCGCCAATATGTATTACCTAGAATACTGCCGTGTTATGCAAAAAGATGGGCGTGTTTTGTACCTTACCGAAGCTAAAAACGAAAACCAATACTTTAACGTACCTATTGCTAATACCACCGTACTATTACTAGGAAATGGAACATCAATAACGCAAGCAGCAATGAGAATGCTAGCCCAAGCAGGCGTGCTTGTTGGTTTTACCGGTGGCGGAGGCACTCCTTTACATATGGCGTGCGAGGTCGAGTGGTTTACACCACAAAGCGAATATAGACCAACCGAATATTTGCATGGCTGGCTACAGTTTTGGTTTGAAGACGAAAAACGACTATTAGCCGCGAAAACAATGCAACAAGCCCGCATTAGTTACTTACAAAAAGTTTGGAACAAAGACCGCGACTTAAAAAACGAAGGGTTTGACTTCAATAGTGAAAAAATGCAAAAAGCATTAAGTACGTTTGAAGCACGCACTAGTGCAGCAACTAAACAATCAGAGTTACTCCTTACTGAAGCGCAATTAACCAAAGTACTTTATAAATACGCCGCTAATAATACCAGCACCGCAGCATTTAAACGCCAGCACCAAAGCACCGACAAAGCAAACGACTTTTTAAATCATGGTAACTACCTTGCCTACGGATTAGCGGCAAGCTGTTTATGGGTGTTAGGCATTCCTCATGGTTTTGCTGTAATGCATGGAAAAACCAGACGCGGCGCCTTAGTGTTTGATGTAGCAGATTTAATAAAAGATGCCATTGTTCTACCTTGGGCATTTATATGCGCCAAAGAAAACGCCACAGAGCAAGAGTTTCGCCAACAAGTATTACAAGCCTTTACAGATCACAAAGCACTCGACTACATGTTTGATACGATTAAAGCAATTGCACTGCAAAATTACTCACAAAACCACATAGAGGAACACAATTTATGATGGTCACGTTTGTATCACAGTGCGAAAAAAACGCGCTCAAAAAAACACGCCGTGTACTCGACGCTTTCGCCAATCGTATTGGTGATAACACCTGGCAAACCTTAATCACTGAAGACGGTTTATTAACCGTTAAAAAAATGCTCAAGCAAACCGCAAGCAAAAGTACAGCAGTCAGTTGTCATTGGATACGAAGCCGATCGCGTAGTCAGTTTATTTGGGTGGTGGGTAATAAACATAAATTTAATGAACAGGGCATAGTGCCTGTAAATAGTACGAGAAAAAACTTGTTAAACAGTGAAATAGAAAATGATTGGAAATATCTACCGTTAATTAAATCACTCTCAGCGCTATCAGCGTTACTCCATGACTGGGGAAAAGCGTCTCGTTTATTTCAAGAGAAGTTAAGTCCTAATAGTAAAAATAAATTCAAAGGTGATCCGTTAAGGCATGAATGGATTTCTGTTTTATTACTTAATGCTTTAGTGAATAGTAAAAGTGATGAAACATGGTTAACCGAATTAGCGCAAAACGGTTTTACTGAATCACAGTTAAAAACAACGATTAAAACACAAAATTCAACACCATTAGATAAGCTTCCCAGTGGTGCTAAATTGTTGGCTTGGTTAATAGTCTCTCATCATCGTTTACCTTACATAAAAAGTGATTGGCGTGATGAAAAAGCACCTGATATATCCGCTATGCTCAAACGTATAACGCAAGAATGGGGCTATGAAAACAAGATAGATGAAACAGAATACAACAAACGGGTAAAGCATTGTTTTGAATTTCCCAATGGTTTGTTATCTGAATCAATACAGTGGACTCAAAAAATAAAACGTTGGGCTACTAGCCTACTCAATAATTTACCTTTGCTTGAATCAGCGATGAAAGACGGAAGTTACCGTTTGGTATTGCACCATGCGCGTTTGTGTTTAATGCTAGGTGATCACTTTTATTCATCACAAGATGCTGCAAAAAACTGGAAAAATAGCACAGGGCTATTCGCTAATACCGATCGAGATACCAGCGAACTAAAGCAAAAGCTTGATGAGCACTTGGTAGGCGTGGCAAAAAATGCCTTAGACACCGCACATTTATTACCAGCATTTGAAAAAGAGCCCCCCGTGGCAACTGACATTCAAGCATTAAGGCGGGTAAGTTCAGACCCTAAATATAAATGGCAAGATAAAGCCGTAACCAAAATTAATGACTGGAAAACACAGCAAAACAAAAAAGTAACAGGTTTTTTCGCGGTGAACATGGCAAGTACTGGTTGTGGTAAAACCTTTGCCAACGCTAAGGTTATGCGTGCGTTATCGGCTGACGGCAAAAGTCTGCGTTATATTCTTGCGCTGGGGTTACGTACATTAACGTTGCAAACAGGTGATGAATATCGTGACCGAATAGGCTTAACCAATGCAGATCTTGCGGTATTAATAGGCTCAAGGGCGGTTGCTGAACTGCACAACCAACGAGAAATTAAACAAGATGAAATAACAGATGAGGTGTTAGGCTCTGAATCACAAGAGGCCTTGTTAGAGGAGTTTATTGATTATGACTGCGAAATACCTGAAGAAGGGCTAAGTACTGTACTAACGTGCACTAGAGATAAACAGTTTTTATACGCGCCAGTACTCGCGTGCACCATTGATCACTTAATGGCGGCAACAGAAACAAAGCGTGGCGGACGTTATATTTTACCGAGTTTGCGGTTAATGTCGTCAGATTTAGTGATTGATGAAATAGACGACTTTACCGGTGATGATTTAATCGCCATTGGCAGACTTATTCATTTAGCAGGCATGCTAGGTAGAAAAGTCATGATTTCATCGGCAACTATTCCACCCGATTTAGCATTAGGTTACTTCAATGCCTACAAAAAAGGTTGGCAAATTTTTACTCAAAGTCGAGACCAAGCAAAAGCTGAAATAGGCTGCGCATGGATAGATGAATTTACCACACACGTGCATAGCGTTAACGTTACACAAAGCAAAGTAGTACAAAGCAACGTAACACAAGCTAATAGCGCGCTTGAAAAATATCAGGCTAATCACAATAACTTTATCGATAAACGTATTAACAGTCTAAATAAGCAAGTAGCCAAACGTAAAGCTGACATTCTGCCTTGCCCACTAATATCGATAGAAGCAACAACACCTGAAAATGGATGTGAAGAAAGTAAACAATCTCATTATTTTTCAGTAGTAAAACAAGCTACTTTAACCAAGCATCAACAACAACATAGCATTGATAGCAAAACAGCAATCAAGGTTTCATTTGGCGTTATTCGCGTCGCTAATATTTCGCCCTGTGTTGATTTAACCAAATATTTACTACAAGCCGACTACCCACAAGATACCCAAGTAAAAGTAATGGCATATCACAGCCAACAAGTTTTGCTACTGCGTCATGAACAAGAAAAACACCTTGATGAGGTGTTAAAACGAAAAGAAAAAGCAGGAGAGCCTCAACAAGCATTTTCCAACCCTGTGATCCGCAACCATCTCGACTTATGTGCAAAAAAATCATGCGCTAAAAATAATAGCCGTATTAACAATGTACTGTTTATTTTAATGGCGACGCCTGTTGAAGAAGTCGGACGAGATCATGATTTTGACTGGGCAATTATCGAACCCTCATCTTATCGCTCCATTGTACAACTGGCTGGGCGTGTACGACGACATAGATCTGAAGAAGTAGCATCAGCCAATATTGGTGTAATGCAATATAACCTCAAGGCATTTAAAGCTAATGATAAGCAAGATGGTAAGTATTTCATTAAACCGGGTTATGAAGATGGTTGGGCTCAAACACTACACAGCCACAACCTTAATAAATTAGTCAATGAAGCACGTATTAACAAAAGTTTAAATGCCATTCCTAGGATAAAAGTACCTATTCAAGCAGATAAGCAGTTATTAGCGTTTATGGAACATCAAGTAACCGCGCAACAACTCACAAACTTTTCTGCATTTGGCGCAAACACTTTACAGGGGTATTTAACCGAAACATGGTACTTAACAGCTTTACCACAAGTATTAACCCCTTTTAGAAAAAGTGAAGCGAGCATTAATTTATTCCTCTTTTATAACGAGAATGAAGATGCCTGTTATTTCACTGAAAAAGATGATGCAGGTAAGCCTTTGTTAGATATGAACTATCAGGCCATTAATCGAGAAAATATACACAATATTAAGCAGGTAGAATTAACAGATAAACAGAAACAAAACTTATGGTTTGAGCGCAACTACCAACAGTTATTAGCAAATTACATCGGTGAATCGAGCTTAACAACGCGAAAATGGGTGTCATTGCGCTACGGAGAAATAAATATGGCAGAGCGTGAAAATGCACAGTATGAATATAACGACCAGTTTGGGTTAGTTAAAGTGAACAAAAAAGGAGGTTAATAATGTTAGATCCTGCAATACAGAATTACTTTTCTGAACGAAAAGAAGCATGGTTAAAAAAGAATACCAAAGCAGCTTTGCAAGAGCATGAGCTACAAGAACTAGAGCAATTATGCGAGCAACAATTTTCATTAAATGAATGGTTGCCTAATGCAGCGAAAAGGGCAGGACAAATATCTATGTCTACTCACCCTTGCACCTTTAGCCACCCTAGTGCTAGAAAAAATAAAAATGGTTATGTTTCCTCTGTTTTAGCTGAAATAGACAGAATTGAAGATGGTTACTTAAAAACGGGTAATGTGGTTGTTGCTACTGACGCATTAGGTAATGCTGCCGCATTAGATGTTTATAAATTCTTAACTTTAACCATGCAAGATGGTGAAAATTTATTAACACACATTCAACAAGAAACAGACTTAGCACAAACATTATTAGCGATTAAATCTGCTAATTATCAAGAGCTGAGGAGTGGTTTTTTAGCAATGGTTGAAAGCGGAACGGAAAACATTACTAGTTCTAAAATAAAACAAGTGTATTTCCCCGTTGACGATGATTATCACCAACTATCACTGCTAACTAATTCGGGCATGGTTTATCAATTGCGTTCTCGATTAGATAAATTACGTTTTTCAGAAGAAGTTAAAGCACTTCGAGATAAAAAGCGTAAAAACGAATTTAGCGAGCAAGGTTATAGTGAAATATATGGCTTAACCACCATAGGTTATGGCGGTACAAAACCACAAAATATCAGCGTGTTAAATAATCAAAATGGCGGTAAAGCGCATCTTTTATCGTCATTACCGCCGAGTATTGAAAAGCGAAATGTTAACTTTCCTAAAAGTGATTTTTTTACCGAGTCATTTAAAAAATATGAATATGCTGCCAATTTCAAAGCACTGCATAAATTATTTCAGGCTGACTACAACAACATCAAACTTCGCGATGCAAGAGATCGTAACCTTCAACAAATCATAGATTTACTGATTGAGAAAATGTGGGCGGTCCGTGCGGTTTCACAAACGCAATACCACGCAGACACTTTTTCACTATCAAGTACTCAACGTACTTGGTTACATGATGACTTTGCTGATGAAAGAGAAAAATCAGAGCAATGGCTAAATTCACTCATCACTGAAATATCTGCATGGTTAACGCGTAGTTATGAAAAGGTATTAGACAAAAAAGCAATCAAATTAGGTGAAGCCGAACGTTTACACTTTGCCGAAGTGATTGAACGTAATAAGGAGTTTTTAAAATGAACCAGTTAAAACGATTATTACTATTACCCCATATAAAAGTACATAACGCTAATGCACTTTCTAGTCCGTTTACTATTGGCTTTCCTGCGATGACGGCATGGCTTGGCGCGGTACACGCACTGCAACGAAAGTTAAATGCGCAAGGTTATAGTGATATTAAATTTAATAGCGTTGCTGTGGTTAACCATCAATGTGACTTACAAACCCATAAAGGTATTGATGATTTTGTGCATTCAATTATTGGTACAGGTAACCCGTTAGATAAAACAGGGGCAAGAAGTGCTTTTATCGAAGAAGCACGTTGTCATTTAACTGTGTCATTAGTGATTGAGTACATCGGTATTGAAAAAGATGATGAAGCCGTCATACAAGAAAAAATTACGCATTTGCTGAACAGCAACATGAAAATGGCTGGCGGTGATATTTTAACGTTTAAAGCGCCGCAGTTTTTCAAGGTTGAAAATGGTAATACTACAGATCTTAGCGCGTTAACACGAAAACTTATGCCCGGTTATGCATTAATTGAGCGTCGAGACTTAATGATTGACGCAATGAGATCAGGGCAAGACGCAATGGATGCGCTGTTAGATAATCTCGTTATTCATCATAAATGTGATGAATCGTTACCTGAAAGTGATGAAATTTTTAAATGGACGAGCAAGCGAAAAAATAAAGGTTGGATTGTACCCATAGCAACAGGTTTTCACGGTTTAACAGAATTAGGTGAAGCCAAAAATCAACGAGATCCAAACACACCGCATCGCTTTGCTGAAAGTGTGGTGACGCTAGGTGAATTTAAAATGCCTCATAAAATTAAATCAATCGACGAAATCTTGTGGCGCTATCAAACAGATCAAAGCAATAACTTATATCTTTGTACTCAAAATCAAAAAATTGTTCAAACCGAAGAAGAAATTGAAAACGCTTATTACGCATAACTTAATTTATTAAAAGGAAAATTATCATGGCTAAGAATCAAGACACCGCATCAGTATTGGCATTTGAAAAGAAATTAGTACCGTCAGACGGTTATATGTATGGCACACAATGGGAAGAACGTAATAACAAAAGCAACCAAGTTTCGTTAAAACTTATTGAAAAGTCAGTGCGCGGTACTATTTCAAACCGCTTAAAAGCAGCAATTAAAAGTGATCCTGTAAAGTTAAATGCGGAAGTAGAAAAAGCGAATTTACAAACCGTTGACAGCTGTGCACTTGCACCCGAGCAAGACACGTTAAAGCTGCATTTCACCCTAAAAGTATTGGGTGGCGTGCAAACCCCTTCTGCTTGTAACAATGCACTATTTAAAGAAAGTTACACTAAAGCGGTAAATACCTACATTGAAAAAGAAAGCTTTAAAGAACTCGGTAAACGTTATGCACTTAACTTAGCTAATGCGCGCTTTTTATGGCGTAACCGTGTTGGCGCTGAAAATATAGAAGTACAAGTAAACGCCTTAAATAAAAACAGCAAACAGTCATGGGTATTTGATGCAACACAATTTAGTACGCGCCACTTTAATCATGATGATAAGCAAGTTATTGAACTAGGCGAACGTATCGCAGCTGCACTATCAAGCGAAGACGATTTTCTAATGTTGGAAGTCAATTGCTTTGTACAAGTAGGTAAAGCACAAGAAGTCTACCCAAGTGAGGAGTTAGTGCTTGATAAAGGAAAAGGTAAAAAAAGCAAAATTCTTTATTCAGTGCACGACATTGCCGCTATGCATTCTCAAAAGTTAGGTAATGCGCTACGTAGTATTGATACGTGGTATCCAGAGTTTGACGATGAAGAAAAAACAGCAGGCCCTATCGCTATAGAACCTTATGGCGCAGTGACCAATTTAGGAAAAGCGTACAGAACCCCTAAAGATAAACAAGACTTCTACACCTTTTTTGATAAATGGGCACGCGGCACAGAGTTAGAACGAGTGGAAGATGAGCACTATGTTATGGCTATTTTAGTGCGTGGCGGTGTGTTTGGGGAAAGCGACAAATAGCCTTTATTTCATATAGGAACAAAGAAAATGAAATATTATCTCGATATAACCTTATTGCCAGAAGCCGACATCACCCTTGGCTTCATTTGGCAAAAGGTTTACCAACAAGTGCATATCGCCTTGGTTGATAACAAGGTAGCAAATAATGAGTCGGCTATTGCCGTTAGTTTCCCTCGTTATAATGCTGAAAAAAGTGCTGAGCAAGTATTTCCGTTAGGTAATCAATTAAGATTACTGGCAGATGCAGAGTCGCAACTAACTGAATTAAACATAGCTAAGTGGCTTAATCGCTTTGAAGATTACGTGCATATAAAATCAATAAAACCCGTACCAGAAAAGGTGACGCATGTGAGTTTTGTTAGGGTGCAAGTCAAAGGTGAAGCACGTATAGAAAAAGATATGCTCAGCAAAGCGCAGCGTTGGTCTGAAAAATCTGGACAACCGCTTGATATTTGTTTAGCCGAGCTTGAAAAAAGTAAACCTAAAGCGAATAACAACGCACCTTTTATTTGGTTAGAAAGCCAAGAAACGAAACAACGTGATTTAGCTAGCAGTAGAAAATTTCCACTGTTTATCAAAAAGGTAGACGTTGCTGAGCAACAATTTGGAAAGTTTAATTGTTATGGTTTGAGTGTAAATCATAACCATAAAGAAAAACTGGCAAGTATCCCCCAGTTTTAACCTTTATTTTTGTTCTTTAAAAATAAAAAACTAAAACAACAAGTTACAACAAACGATAAAAATAAGGTAAAAATTCATATTTTACCTTAATCACCTGTTGTAACTTGTTTTTTGCGTGATATTCTATTGTTCACTGCCGCACAGGCAGCTTAGAAATGATTTAAATATGTTGTCGGGTGAAGCCTATCGTTCACTGCCGCACAGGCAGCTTAGAAATTACGAGTGGAAGGGGAACGTCTTAGATACAAGTTCACTGCCGCACAGGCAGCTTAGAAATTGGTTGCGTCATGGGTATTCTGTGAGCTGCTGTTCACTGCCGCACAGGCAGCTTAGAAAACCAGTATGCATAAGTGCATAACGCTCTTTAGGTTCACTGCCGCACAGGCAGCTTAGAAATCTAACTCCCCCGACTCGTATTGCTCAGGCTCGTTCACTGCCGCACAGGCAGCTTAGAAACACACACAATAAACCAAAACCCCATCACCTATAGTTCACTGCCGCACAGGCAGCTTAGAAAAGCACCGCCGGCTCCAAGTATTGACCCTCTAAGTTCACTGCCGCACAGGCAGCTTAGAAAGAGCAGCCCACGCTACACCGCTATAAAAATGCGTTCACTGCCGCACAGGCAGCTTAGAAATCTCCGCTGGCAGGTAATTACATGCACTTCACATTCACTGCCGCACAGGCAGCTTAGAAAAAAGTAGCCGAACAAATAAAAGAGCTAGAATAGTTCACTGCCGCACAGGCAGCTTAGAAATTCGAGAGTACAACGGGTACTATGAGGCCATAGTTCACTGCCGCACAGGCAGCTTAGAAATGTTTTTGCCCGTTATTACTGGCAATAATAACGTTCACTGCCGCACAGGCAGCTTAGAAAAATGGATAATACTGGAAACAGGCCACTAGGATGTTCACTGCCGCACAGGCAGCTTAGAAAAATCGGAAATACTTTCGTTGTTGGTGGCGACAGTTCACTGCCGCACAGGCAGCTTAGAAAAATACCCTTTGACAGTGTTGCCGCTCCTGACTGTTCACTGCCGCACAGGCAGCTTAGAAAGCTAGCTATATTCACAACCGCGTCAGCAATAGGTTCACTGCCGCACAGGCAGCTTAGAAACTCAGGAATACGATAACTCAGGCGCTACCGACGTTCACTGCCGCACAGGCAGCTTAGAAAAGCGGGTGAGCTTTACATTTACGAGAAATTAAGTTCACTGCCGCACAGGCAGCTTAGAAAGATAAAATGCGACTAATAACTCTTGTGTTTTTGTTCACTGCCGCACAGGCAGCTTAGAAACAGCAAGGGTTTACTTGGATGGACTTGAGGGAGTTCACTGCCGCACAGGCAGCTTAGAAAAGTCCCGACGTATTTCCACAGTTTACCGTCAGGTTCACTGCCGCACAGGCAGCTTAGAAAGACAACGGAAATCAAATTGTTTTTGTTGATGGGTTCACTGCCGCACAGGCAGCTTAGAAATTGAGGGTCGTGAAGAATTTCTTTTACGGCTTGTTCACTGCCGCACAGGCAGCTTAGAAATGTATCCTGAGCTTGATACAGGGTCAGCGCTCGTTCACTGCCGCACAGGCAGCTTAGAAATTCAAATAAATCACCAAAGAACTCATAAATACGTTCACTGCCGCACAGGCAGCTTAGAAACGTTTAGCAACTGTTTGGATTATCGAGACAACGTTCACTGCCGCACAGGCAGCTTAGAAATACCGCAGAACTATCATCATCATCGCTGTCAGGTTCACTGCCGCACAGGCAGCTTAGAAAAGCGCGAGATTTATCAAGCTGGCGGCGCTGACGTTCACTGCCGCACAGGCAGCTTAGAAATTTTCAACGTTGTTTATGGATTTATTTTCTTGGTTCACTGCCGCACAGGCAGCTTAGAAAAGGTGGTGATTCAGAGATGCAAGTTAACGTTGGTTCACTGCCGCACAGGCAGCTTAGAAAATAAATACCAAGCCAATTAGCCCACAGTAAATGTTCACTGCCGCACAGGCAGCTTAGAAATCGTATGCTTCATCTTCTAAATATGCGTAGGCGTTCACTGCCGCACAGGCAGCTTAGAAAATAGCGTGAATGCTTCGGTGCAAAAGTGCTTAGTTCACTGCCGCACAGGCAGCTTAGAAAAGCAATTCATTGCGTTGATCTGCTGTTATTTGGTTCACTGCCGCACAGGCAGCTTAGAAAAGTTGCGCCAGTTATTGCCGAAAGATTGGATAGTTCACTGCCGCACAGGCAGCTTAGAAATCCACGCCAAGTTGATAATAATTTACTGTGGGGTTCACTGCCGCACAGGCAGCTTAGAAATTTACGACATTAAAACCAACTTCATAAGAGACGTTCACTGCCGCACAGGCAGCTTAGAAATCATTAACCCCACTTATAGTCGATGTTAGTATGTTCACTGCCGCACAGGCAGCTTAGAAACTACTGAAACGAAACAACGCAATCAACTGGAGGTTCACTGCCGCACAGGCAGCTTAGAAAAGTCAACGCCTTGTTTCCGCAACTCGCTTTGTGTTCACTGCCGCACAGGCAGCTTAGAAATTGATGCGAACCTTTTTACCTAACTCATCAAAGTTCACTGCCGCACAGGCAGCTTAGAAAACACAGTGCAATACGCGAAAATCGGGTTATCTGTTCACTGCCGCACAGGCAGCTTAGAAATGATAAACGCATGGTGAGTGCTCCTAGTTGCTGTTCACTGCCGCACAGGCAGCTTAGAAAATATCTGAATGGTCAAACGCACCGATAACGTCGTTCACTGCCGCACAGGCAGCTTAGAAAATCTGCGTAGCTCTCACGCGCTAATTTTACGCGTTCACTGCCGCACAGGCAGCTTAGAAACAAATCAATGAATGTGTCTGGTGAAAGTGCAGGTTCACTGCCGCACAGGCAGCTTAGAAATAACCTGACGAACTGAATGATTTGCTACTAACGTTCACTGCCGCACAGGCAGCTTAGAAAAGTCGAAAAACCGTCATGCTCAGCCTTCTTAAGTTCACTGCCGCACAGGCAGCTTAGAAAAGTCGAAAAACCGTCATGCTCAGCCTTCTTAAGTTCACTGCCGCACAGGCAGCTTAGAAAGTAAAATTCAACTGGCTTTTTGCTATGCTGTCGTTCACTGCCGCACAGGCAGCTTAGAAATTAAGCCGTTTGGACTACCCAAAGTAGGGGCTGTTCACTGCCGCACAGGCAGCTTAGAAATGGCAACGCTTACCGCTGTGAACGAACAACAAGTTCACTGCCGCACAGGCAGCTTAGAAAACCCTACCTAAAAACGAACTAATGGCCCTAGGGTTCACTGCCGCACAGGCAGCTTAGAAATAAGATAACGTCAGTGCCGTCAGTCGCTGCGAGTTCACTGCCGCACAGGCAGCTTAGAAACGTGGATCTGCGAGTAATAATTTAGCAATTTCGTTCACTGCCGCACAGGCAGCTTAGAAAATTGAGTTCACTTTGGGTCAAGCTCACTGCAGCATATGCAGCTATAGAGGTCAATTAACTTGCTCTCTAACTTATTCAATAAACATAATTACTAATTGAAATATAATGGCAAACACACCCAGCAATAACAAATAAGTGCCAAATTGCGTGGCTAAATTGGGTGCTTTTAGCGCTGTAAAATAATGTACCTAAACTATAAAAAATGCCGCCGGCAAGTAGCCAGTAAAGTGCTTTTACATCAACACTTGAATAAAGCGGATATACAATAGCCAGTGCAAACCAACCCATGAGCAAGTAGGTGGCGAGCGATATTTTTTTATTACCGTTTTTTACAAATACTTTGTACGCAACGCCTGCTAGTGCAACAGTCCAAATAAATGTAAGTGTTGCCCATGACCAAGCACCGGTTAATGAGATTAATAAAAAGGGAGTGTAGGTGCCGGCAATTAATAAGTATATGGCGCAGTGATCGCACTTTTTATAAAAGGCTCTTAAGCGCGGTTGAATACTGGCATGGTACAAAGTGGATGACAAAAACAGCACAAATAGGCTGCTGCCATAAATTGCAGTACTAATATACGCTTTAGTGCTGGTGGCTTGGCTAAATAAATCCCACATAACAAACGCGGCAAATATAATACCGAGTGCATGGCTGATTACGTTTAATTTCTCTTCTTTACGGGAATAAGGCGTTTCTAACGACATAACTGTTCCTACCACTATTGGAATTAATTTCAGTGTACAACTGTACGCTGAAGGTTTCAATCTTAGCTGTGAGTAATTCTAAATAACTTTATTTGATACGCTACTTTAGCTTTTACTTGATTTTAAAGAGAATTAATTCACTATGTTGGTGTCTAGTGTAATACATATTACGAGCTGAAATAACCATGAAACAAGATCTAAAAGCTGCTTTACTTACCGCCATTGTTTATCCTGGAGCGGGGCATTTTTCTTTAAAAAAACACCTTATAGGCGCTATTTTTGCGGGTGTATTTTCTGTTCTTTTAATTTTAACCCTACAAGATATATTTGCGATTGCACAGTGTACTGCAAATGAAATTGTAAACGGAAAAATCCCCATGTCGGTTACGGCCATTTTAAAAGCTGCGCAACAACCATCTGACGCTTGCGCTCAACTCGCTGAATATAAATATTTACCTTTAATGATTATAATTTGGGTGCTGAGCATGATGGATGCATACCGTTTGGGCAGAAAAGCGCTGCCCACTAAAAAATAAGCCACTTAATTAGAACTCGGTTTGGTTGGCTTATTAATTTTCTTCCCGCATATTTATCCCTGATATTTAGCTATTATTGATGGCGGTAATAATTATTATTACCGCCTTTTCATTTTTATACATATTTTTTGTAACCGAAATTTTTTGCCCGCATCATGTAAACATCGTGTAAATGCCTGTATATACCCAGTAAAATCCTCAAACCTCGTTAAATCGCTCACTTGTTGATATTTAGTTAACTAAAATCCTTATCTTTGTACCTTTTTATTCATTTAATGTTAATAAATAAATGGTACTTTCTGCTCGCCAAATTAACTTTATTTGACTATTAAGTATTGGTTTGGTGTCAATTTATTACGTCAAGCAATGACGACTGATAATTTCAATTTAAGGAAATACGATGAATAACAGTTCAAATAATCACAAAAGAAAGGATTTTAAAGTGGCGAGCTTATCGTTAGCTTTATTATTAGGATGCTCAACAATGGCCAATGCCGCTGTTGAAAAGTTAACGGTGAGTGGAAATCAAATTCTTGCAGGTGGGGAAAGCACAAGCTTTGCAGGACCTAGCCTATTTTGGAGTAACACGGGGTGGGGCGCTGAAAAATTTTATACAGCAGAAACAGTAGCAAAGGCAAAAACTGAATTTAATGCAACATTAATTCGTGCCGCTATTGGCCATGGTACGAGTACTGGTGGTAGTTTGAACTTTGATTGGGAGGGCAATATGAGCCGTCTTGATACTGTTGTAAACGCAGCTATTAGCGAAGATATGTACGTTATTATTGATTTTCATAGCCATGAAGCACATACCGATCAAGCAACTGCAGTTCGCTTTTTTGAAGACGTAGCTACCAAATATGGGCAGTACGACAATGTTATTTATGAAATTTATAACGAGCCGTTACAAATCTCGTGGGTTAACGATATTAAGCCTTATGCAGAAACAGTTATTGATAAAATTAGAGCAATCGATCCTGATAACTTAATTGTGGTTGGAACGCCTACGTGGTCGCAAGATGTTGATGTGGCATCACAAAACCCAATTGATCGCGCCAATATTGCTTACACTCTGCATTTTTATGCTGGCACGCATGGTCAATCGTATCGAAATAAAGCACAAACAGCACTCGATAACGGCATTGCACTATTCGCCACAGAGTGGGGAACAGTTAATGCTGATGGTAATGGTGGTGTTAATATTAATGAAACCGATGCATGGATGGCATTTTTTAAAACAAACAATATTAGCCACGCTAACTGGGCTTTAAACGATAAAAACGAAGGTGCTTCGTTATTTACTCCAGGCGGTAGTTGGAATTCACTAACATCGTCAGGCACTAAAGTTAAAGAGATCATTCAAGGTTGGGGTGGTGGTAGTAGCAATGTTGATTTAGATAGCGACGGGGATGGCGTAAGTGACAGCCTTGATCAGTGCAATAATACTCCCGCAGGTACAACGGTTGATAGTATTGGTTGTGCAGTAACTGACAGCGATGCCGATGGTATAAGCGATAATGTTGATCAATGCCCTAATACACCTGCAGGTGAAACTGTTAATAATATAGGTTGTGTTGTTGAAGTAGTTGAGCCACAAAGCGATGCGGATATCGATGGTGTGAATGATGATATTGATCAGTGCCCAGATACACCCGCTGGTACAAGTGTTGATACAAATGGATGCAGTGTTGTAAGTTCAACAGATTGTAATGGTATTAATGCATACCCTAATTGGGTGAACAAAGATTACTCAGGTGGTCCGTTTACTCACAATAACACTGACGATAAAATGCAATATCAAGGTAATGCATACAGCGCAAATTGGTATACAAACAGCCTTCCAGGAAGTGATGCTTCGTGGACGCTTCTTTATACTTGTAATTAAGCACGTTAAATAAAATATGCGAAGAAGGTAAATAATACATCTACCTTCTTTTTAAAAGTATCAGCCTTTATAAACACTTTGGTGTTGTTCAACAATATTGTAGCTTGGGGAATCTATATTATCTATATAGCGCCAATCGGTTGTGATTTGCTCTTTAGTAATAGTCAGTAACATATACCCACGGTGTGATAAGTCACAATAGTTTAAATCGTTTATTAACAATGAAAGCGAGTCAGCCATTAGCTTTGCTTGTGCTGTATTAAGCGCTAAATAATGCTCCATACCCGGGGATGTAACACCGGGTGTTGCAAATTCTACTCCCACGCTTTCGCCTTTTGCATTTTTTAATGTGCCATGCCACGCATTGTGCGTATCACCTGCAACCACGACTAACTTTTTATTTAATGCGGTAACGCTTTTATATAATGCTTCGCGTTCGCTTGGGTAACCATCCCACGCATCTAAATTATAAGGCATTAAAGTATTTACGCGTGCGAGTTGCGCGGGTGTTACCGCTTTATTTTCTAACACGGCTTTTTTAATGGCAACAAGCTCTTTTAACACCTGCGGTATTTTAGTGCGATCGGATTGCGAGAATATTTCAGTAGGTAGCCACATTTTAGTCATCAATACTTGCTGGCCCAATACTTGCCATTTTGCATTTGATTTAGTTATTGCACTGGTGAGCCAGTTTAGTTGTGTGTTACCTAGTAAATGCCTTTTTGGATTATTTAAATCACTGACAAAGCGCGCAACATCCATTTGCTTGGTCTCGGGGTTTTTGTAGTCGCTGTAAGCGAGTTGTTTATCGCGTGCTATTACGCGCGTATCTAGCATATGTAAGCTTATTAAGTTACCAAAATCGAAGGTGCGATATATTTGCGGGCTTTGTTCGCCCATAGGCGGTCTAATTGGTAGCCATTCGTAATAGGCTTGAATAGCTGCTGCACGGCGCTTAAAAAAATCACCTTCATCAGGGGTATGATTTTCAGCACCACTTTTATAGGTATCGTTGGTAACTTCGTGATCATCCCATATTGCGATAAAAGGCGCTGCAGCGTGAAGTGCTTGAAGGCCTTGGTCTGTTCTGTAAATAGCATAACGTTTACGATAGTCGCTAAGGGTAATAATTTCACCGCTGTTATCAGCTGCTAATTGGCGGCCAATGTTTTCAGCATTTTCGGTAGCGTATCCACCCATTGGGTATTCGTAAATGTAATCTCCCAAATGCAGTACCACATCTAAATCTTTTTGCTTAGCGGCATCGGTGTAGGCATTGAAGTATCCAGCTGGGTAGTTTGAGCACGACACAACAGCCATTTTAATTTGTTCAATGTTATTTATTGGTAGTGTTTTAGCCTGGCCAATTGGGCTTTGTGTATTTAAACTCATAAACCGATAAAAGTACTCTGTGTTTGGAGCAAGTTCTTGCACATCTATTTTTATTGTAAAGTCTCGGCTTTTATCTGTTTGTTCTTGCCCGCTGCGAATGATGTTTTTAAATTGAGAATCACTTGCCAGTTCCCAAGCAACAGTAACTTCAAAATTTGATTGAGAAGTGGTTGCACGTGTCCAAATTATTAAAGCATGACTAAGCGGGTCGCCACTCGCTACACCGTGTTTAAATTCAATAGCCGATAGAGGTTTGTTTATTAATGTTTGAGCACAACCTGTAATGGCACTCGATACTGCGACGGTAAATATGCTTGCTGCTGAGGTTTTTAAAAAATTTCGACGTGATGAAAGGGTCATACTGCACTTTTTAAATTATTTATAGTGGTGCGTATTTTAACGATTAGATATGACGTTTTTATAAACGCTAAATGTATTTAGTGTGACGGTATTAATACCTTTAAATCCTTTTATTTATTAACTAAAAAGTAGTCAAAAAATTAAATTAAATGGTTAAATTAACGAGGTATGAATTTATCGAATTAAACAACCGGACATAAAGTCTTTTAATTATAATGGTTTATATTTTATTTTTATGTTGGCACAACCCTTGAGTATATAACTACGTCTAAACAATACACAAACAAGGAATACCATTATGAAATATTCAATTAAAATCGCTATGGCAAGTTTATTAGTATTAGGTTCTGCGCAAGTACATGCAGTAGAAGTGGACCTAGATGTAACTGATATATTAACTCAAAGTGTAGCAAGCTATGTTAAGCAAACCACAATCGAGCTTGAAAAATCACTAAAGGAAACGCTTTATTTTGATGCTAAAACTGTTTTAGAGGGGTTATTAGATGAGCCCGTTTTAACAGATAGCACAACGCTTAAAAATACTGACACTAGTATAAAAAACGTAAAATAAACCACTTAAAGGATTAAAACGATGAGCAGTGAACTTGGATTATTTGCATTAATGTTAGCACCCGTAGTCAGTATGATTAGCGCTTATTACTCGGTTCAAGTGTTTAAAGCTATGGGAGGTTGGTTTAATCTTTAGCCAATTATATAGCTGGTAATTAATTCGATTCATACAAAGCTGATCGACTTAGCAAAAGCGCACGTAAATAAAGGCAGAGTGTTTGAAATAAGTAGACTTTATGAAACGTGCGATTTTTCCATTACCCATTTTTATGTTACCTGAAGGTTATACGCGATTACGCATATTTGAGCCTCGCTACTTAAATATGGTTAAAACCGCATTAAAAAATAATACAGGGTTTGTGCTTTGTACGTTCGAGCATGACACGCCTTTTAATATAAGCGCGCAAGGTTGCCTTGTTGATATTATTGATTTTGACCAAGACGATAACGATGTATTATTAATTGATGTATTTGCCTCGCAAAATGTGCAAATAAACGATGTTTACCAAGACGAAGACGAACTACGTCATGGCTTAGTGTCGCCTTGCAATACGCCTTATTGGTATAAGGATTCTAACAACGACATTGGCGATCATTACCTATTACACGACGCGCTTAAAAACGTATTTGCAGGTAATTCAGAGCTTAATTTATTGTACAAAAAAACTCATTTTGACAAGTTGCCTTGGATTGCAGCACGTTGGCTTGAGCTCCTACCTATATCAATTGAGAAAAAACAGCAACTTGCGTTTGAAACGAACTTTGATAACTTGCTGAGTTTCCTCCATACTGTGATTAATAACGAATTTGCCTAAATTTTATGATCCTAAATTAATTATTGCCCGTATTACTTAATACAAAAGCAATAACGGGATAAATTATTATGGTAAGTCAACAACAGTCACCACGTTGTGAACCTAATACAGGTAAGTACACTGCCATGCCAGAAACGCCGAGTAAAGAGCTCATGCAAGCGCTTATAGATGTTGCGCAATCACGCGATAAAAAAGCATTTTCCTATTTATTTGAATACTTTGCGCCAAAAATTAAACGCTTTGGAATTAAGCAGTTTGGTGTTGAAGCGCAAGCTATGGAGCTTGTGCAAGAGACACTAACGTCAGTTTGGCGCAAAGCACATTTGTATCATAGTGAAAAAGGCGCTGCTACTACGTGGGTTTATACCGTTATGCGTAACGCTTCGTTCGATATGCTTCGTAAAATGAAAAGTAATAAAGAAGAAAACATAAGCGAAGACATTTGGCCGTTATTAAACGACTCACAAGATACACATCACGAATACAGTGATCATTTAGAAGATAAGCAAATTAAACGCTACCTCGATAAATTACCTATTGCTCAACGCGAAGTGGTAAGAGGCGTTTATTTTCAAGATATGTCGCAAGAGCAACTTGCGCATCAACTTAATATTCCAGTAGGCACGGTAAAATCACGATTACGTTTGGCCTTGCAAAAATTACGTAATGAAATGGGAGATCAGCATGATTAAACATCACCCGAGTGAAACTTTACTGACACAGTATTGCGATGCATCACTTGCTACATCACTAAGTTTAGCCGTATCTATACATGTAGATATGTGCCCTGTGTGCCAAGCTAAAGTAGCCAAAATTGAAGCAAGTAATGCGGACGCATTATTTAGTGAAGAGCCAGCCAAATTTGAGAAACCTCAAACTGAGCAATCTGAATTACTTGAAGAATTTGAATTAAACGTACTTGATATGATCATGTCTGATGATTCTATCGATGAGGTTTATGAAGTTGAGCCTGTGTCTGTAAGTATTAACGAACACAATTATCAGCTGCCGCGTGCTTTAACACGTATTTCTCATAGCAAATTTACACAAGTTGGTAAGCTAGCGCGTTCTCGTGTTGCATTAGATGATGGCGCGCTGCGTTCAAGCTTATTGCATATTGATGCTGGTGGTGAAATTCCTGAGCATACACATACCGGATTTGAAGTTACTTTACTACTAGACGGTGAGTTTAGTGATGAAGATGGTAATTACGTACCAGGCGACTTTATTTGGCAAGATGGTAGTCATCAACATACACCTTTAACGAAAGATGGATGTTTATGCTTTACAGTTGTCAGTAGTGCGCTACATTTTAATAAGGGCTTCAGCAAGTTACTAAATCCAATCGGTAATTTGATTTACTAAGAGAACATATGCAAACAGATATAATAAAAATAGGTATAAGCGCCTGCTTAGCAGGCGAAAAAGTCAGATTTGACACAGGACATAAAAAGTCTAATTTTTGCATGGATGAATTAGGCAAACACGTTGAATATACACGTTTTTGTCCGGAGGTAGCAGTAGGTTTACCGATACCTCGTCCAACTATTCGTCAAGTTAAAGTAGGCGATACTATTAAAGTATGTCGCCCAGATGGTAGCGGCGAAGTAGGGCAACAACTTACCGAATATGGTAAAAAAATTGCAACTGAACAAGCTAAAGAACTAAGCGGATTCGTATTTTGTGCTAAAAGCCCGAGCTGTGGCATGGAGCGCATTAAAATATACAACGAAGCTGGTACAGGCAATACCTCAGAAGGTGTTGGTTTTTTTGCTGAGCAAATAATGAAGCACAACCCATTATTGCCATGTGAAGAAAACGGACGTTTAAACGACATGCATTTACGTGAAAACTTTGTAATGAGAATTTACGTATTTAAAAACTGGCAAAAATTAGTACAAGAGCCGCTTACGGTTCATAAGCTTACTCAATTTCACTCTCAGTATAAGTACTTGTTAATGGCTCATAACTATCAAGCTTATCGTGATTTGGGTAACCTGCTGGGGACTTATGTAGGTGACGATATAAATGCAGTTGCTGATGAATATATTTTAGGGTTGATGACGGGTCTTAAAAAGCCAGCTTCTCGCAGAAATAACTGCAACACGCTAATGCATTTACAAGGTTACTTTAAAACTGATTTATCGAAGGTTGAAAAACAAGAACTTCGTGATGCGATAGATGAATACCGCGAAGGTTTGGTGCCATTGTATGTACCACTTACCTTGTTAAAACATCATTTGAAGGTTCACCCAAATGAGTACCTTGAAAAACAAGTGTTTTTTAACCCTTACCCTCACGATTTAAAACTACGATTTGGTATTTAATGGATACATTATTTTGGTTTAGGCGCGATTTGCGCCTTTTTTCTAACGAAGCGTTAATTCAAGCGCTAAATAATGGCGCTAAACACGCCATTTTTTTTGTGTCTGAAAAACAGTGGCAACAGCACCAAGCTGCGCCTATTCAGATTGACTTACTCAAGCGCCGAGTTACTTATCTTCAATCTCAGCTTGCTGATTACGGCATTACTTTACATGTTATTGAAGCGCCTAGCTTTTCTGATTGTACGCGTGAGCTTATTGATTTTTGTAAATCAAACGATGTAAAACACGTAATTGCTAATACAGAATATGAGCTTAATGAAGTAAACCGCGATAAAGCAATTTTGCACGAATGCGATGAGCTTTCAATTACTTTTACTTTGTACGAAGGTGATTTAATTGCACCTGTTGGAACGGTTAAAAATCAAAGTAATGAAATGTATAAAGTGTTTACTCCATTTAAGCGAGCATGGTTAAAGCAGTATCAAGATACACACTTTAGTTTGCCTCAATGGCCTTTAACTTCTGATTCAATAAAATTTGATGAAAGCGACTTACTAAAAAGTGATGGATGCTCAGATAAGTGGCCGGTTGACGACGAAACACTTTCTACTGTGGTCGATAACTTTATATGTGACAAACTTACAAGCTACGATGATCAGCGTGATATACCCAGCGTAAAAGGCACATCAGGTTTAAGCCCGTATTTAGCACTTGGTATTGTAAGCACAAAACAGCTGCTTATTAATATTCAGCAGCGTTATCCTGATATTTTAACTACGTCAAAAAGTAAAACGTTTACGTGGATTAACGAGCTTGTTTGGCGCGAATTTTACAGGCATTTAATTGCTGAATTTCCGAAGCTTTCGCGCGGTGATAACTTTAACGAAAAGTATAACGCCGTAGTGTGGCGTAAAAGCGAAAATGAATTTACAGCATGGTGTGAAGGGCGTACAGGTTACCCGTTAGTAGATGCTGCAATGCTACAACTAAAGCAAACCGGTTGGATGCACAATCGTTTACGTATGGTTGTTGCGAGCTTTTTAACTAAGCATTTATTAATAGACTGGCGCGAAGGTGAGCGCTTTTTTATGCAGAACCTAATTGATGGCGATTTAGCCTCAAATAATGGTGGCTGGCAGTGGGCTGCAAGTACCGGGTGTGATGCTCAGCCTTACTTTAGAGTTTTTAACCCTATCAGACAAAGCGAGCGCTTTGATCCAACTGGCAAGTTTATCCGTAAGTATTTGCCAGAGCTTGAAAACGTGCCAGATAAACACATTCATTTTCCACACACTTATTTAGCCGCAATAGGTAAAGATAAGGAATGTTACTGGCCAGCAATAGTTGATCATAAAGCGGCACGAGAACGTGCACTTGCTGCATTTAAGGTGTGATATGGATAACCAGTTACCAGTAGATAAATTTGTTGAAATATACCAACAGCTTGATAGCACTAATCTTGATTTATTGAGTGATATTTACTGTGACAACATACAGTTTATAGACCCAATGCATGAAATTAATGGCATTGTAGAATTGCGCAGGTACTTTGCTAACTTATATAGCAATGTTAAGCATTGTCAGTTTGATATTAGCGATTCGTTTAATAGCGGCAACAATGCTTTTATTTATTGGACTATGCACTATGCACATCCAAAGCTTTCATCAGGTAAAACTATTTCGGTAGAAGGTCATAGCAAGCTTATTTTTGAAAATGGCAAAATTATCAAGCACAGAGACTACTTTAATGTGGGCGAGTTGCTGTACAAACATATTCCTTTACTTGGTAGTGTTATAAAGCTAATTGATAAAAGGGCAGGTTAATTATGATCACACTTATAACGGGTGCTACTTCTGGTATTGGTGAGCAGTTAGCAATTAAATATGCGCAGTTGGGAGACACTGTTATCGCTTGTGGCCGTAATAGTGAAAAGCTCGCTGAGCTTGCTAAATACGACAATATTCAAGCATGTAAATTTGATGCAACTAATCTACAAGACATTAAAGAGTCTACTATTGGCTTTCCTCATTTTGACCGTGTTATTTTAAACGCGGGTAACTGTGAATATATAGATGACGCACGAAACTTTGATAGTGCATTGTTTGAGCGTGTAATAAACGTAAATTTACTCTCTATGGGGTATTGCCTTGAGGCGCTACTTCCTAAAATAAATTCAGGTGGTCAGCTTGTTTTGGTCAGCTCAAGTGTTACCTATCTTGCGCTACCTCGTTCAGAAGCTTATGGTGCATCAAAAGCGGGTGTAAGTTACTTAGCAAAAAGCTTAGCTGTTGATTTAGATGATGTTGATGTGACTTTAGTTCACCCTGGCTTTGTGAAAACTCCGCTTACTAATAAAAATGATTTCCCGATGCCTATGGCCGTTACCGCTGAAAAAGCCGCAGACTATATGATTAAGGGAATACATAAGCGCCGAAAAGATGTTCACTTTCCGTACCGTTTTACACTTATATTAAAAGCACTGCGCATTTTGCCGCTCCCGATTTGGCTTAAAATCGCAAAAGGATTAGCCCGTTGAAAAAAATAGCAATAATAGGAACTGGTGTATCTGGTTTAACATGTGGGCATTTGCTTCACAAACATTATGATGTAACCGTATTTGAAAAAAATGATTATATTGGTGGTCATACAGCAACTGTTAATGTTGACGTGTGTGGCATAAAATACGCAATAGACACCGGTTTTATTGTGTTTAACAACAGAACTTACCCTTACTTCGAAAAGTTACTTTCACGAATTGGCGTAGACAAACAAGAAACACAAATGAGCTTTAGTGTTCATAACGAAGCTACTGGTTTTGAATATAACGGCCATACGTTTACAAGTTTATTTGCACAGCGTCGTAATATTTTTAGACCAAAGTTTTGGCGTTTATTGTACGACATTGTTAGGTTTAATAAGTTATGTAAAGCTTTGCACGAAAAAGATGATTACCAATCTGATCAATCATTAGGGCAACTGCTTAGTGACAATCACTTTAATGACTTTTTTAAATACCATTATATCCTTCCGATGGGCGCGGCTATTTGGTCTACCAGTATTAAAGAAATGGAAAATGTAGGCGTAGAGTTTTTTGTTAAGTTCTTCTTTAATCATGGCCTTTTAGATGTAACAAACAGACCACAGTGGTATGTAGTACCAGGTGGCTCTCGTCAGTACATTAAGCCGTTGATTAGAGGTTTTGCTGATAAAATTAAACTTAACACAGATATTAAATCTGTTACGCGTCAAAATGATGAAGTAACAATAGAGTTTGCCAATGGTGAGCAAAGTAAGTTTGATAAAGTAATATTTGCTTGTCATTCAGATCAGGCGCTTGCACTACTTGGTGATGCGACTGAGCAAGAAAAGTCAGTATTGGGTGCAATAGCTTACACTGAGAACTCAGTTGTGCTGCACACCGATACAAACCTTTTACCTGATAGAAAAGCGGCATGGGCAAGTTGGAACTACCTACTTAATAACAACACTGATAAAGCAGCTGTTGTTACTTACCAAATGAATATTTTGCAAGGTATACAATCGGATACACAGTTTTGTGTAACGCTTAATCATCTTGAAGGAATAAACCAGAGTAAAATTTTGCGCGAGTTTACTTATCATCACCCTGTATTTAACCAAGAGTCAATTGCTGCTCAAAAGCTTAAACACAGTATTGATGGACAAAACAATAGTTATTTTTGTGGTGCTTATTGGTACAATGGTTTTCATGAAGATGGCGTACACAGTGGTGTAGATGTAGCCAAGCAACTTGGGGTCGAATTTGACTAGTGCAGTGTATTTAGGCGATGTAAAACATCGCCGTTTTGCTGTTAAAGAACATCGTTTTAGTTACCCTTTGTATATGATGTGGGTAGATTTAAATAATCCTCAACAACTAAATGGTGTGCATAAGCACATAGGTACATCAGGCTTAAAAGCGTTAAAATTTAATGAAGCTGATTATCTTAAAGATACCTCAGAACTTGCGAAACGACCTCTTATTGAGCGTGCGCATGATCAACTTGCCAATTTAGGTATTACTGAAATCTTTTCTCATATTTACATGTTAGGGCAGTTTCGTTGTTTTGGTGTGTATTTTAGCCCTGTTAATTTTTACTTTTTTGGCCACAACGACACCCGTTTTAAGTACATGATAGCTGAAGTGAGTAATACACCATGGAACGAACGTCATTATTATTTAGTCCCTTTAGAAAAAAAAGTGAACTTTAAGAAGGTTTTTTCCGTATCACCTTTTATGAATCTGGATATGAACTATCATTGGCATGTTAAACAATCGCCTGATAAAACATTGATACACATTGAAAATAAGCGAAATGAAGAGTTATTATTTGATGCAACACTTCGCTTGAAACGTAAAGAACTCACTAACGAAGAGATTAATAAGTTGTTTAAACGTTTTCCGGCCATGACATGGTCTATTTTCAAAGGTATTTATTATCAAGCATTAAAGTTGTTTATAAAGCGAGTGCCTTTTTTAGGTCACTCAGGTAAGCCATAAAGCACATAGGTAGTCAGGACAATTAATAGGTATTTTAATGGATAAAGTGTCGAGCTTAAATTGCGAACAAAGCACTAGTTGGTTAACTAATATATATAAAAAATTAGTGACTAAAGCCTTTTCGTCAATTGAAACAGGTCAAGTTGTTTTAATTGAAGGAAATGAGCGTACAGTTTTTGGTGATGTATCGTCTGCGTTAAAAGCAACAGTAACAGTTAATGATAAAGCTATGTATAAAGCGTTTGCGTTATCTGGAAGCGTTGGCGCTGGCGAAGCGTATATTTTGGGACATTGGTCTTGTGACAACTTAACTTCATTCATTGAGATATTTGCTATAAATGAAAAGCAACTTGATGAGTTTGAAAAAAAATTCGCATTTTTTAGTAATATCGCACACCGGTTTAATCACATAAAAAACAAAAATTCAGAATCGGGTTCTAAGAAAAATATTGTTGCTCATTACGACTTAGGTAATGATTTGTACGAATCATTTTTAAGTAAAGAAATGCTCTATTCAAGTGCTGTATATCCTACAAAAGAAGCCACACTTGAAGAGGCTCAGCAATACAAGCTTAAACGCATTTGTGAGCAAGTTGAGCTTCAAAAAAATGATTCAGTAATTGAAATTGGTACAGGGTGGGGGGCATTTGCTATATATGCTGCCACACATTACGATTGCCATGTAACAACAACAACCATATCTGATGAGCAACATGATTATGTAGCTAACAAGATTGTTGAACTTGGTCTTGAAAGTAAAATAACATTACTTAAGCTCGATTACAGACTACTAAAAGGTAAATACGACAAGCTTGTTTCTATTGAAATGATAGAAGCGGTTGGTCATGATTATTTGCCTAGCTTTTTCACTCAGTGTGGTGAGCTCCTAAAAGACGATGGCGCCATGCTTATTCAAGCAATTACTATTGGCGATCAGCGTTATAAGCACTACTTAAAAAACTCTGACTTTATCCAGCAGTATATTTTTCCGGGCGGATGTTTGCCATCGCTTAACGAAATGAGTGAGCAGATTAAAAATAATACCGATATGGTTATTCATACTGTTAATGATATTGGCGCTCACTACGCACGAACATTAGCAGATTGGCGAACTCGTTTTATAAAAAGTTGGCCTGATTTAGACCGCTCTAAATTTGATGAACGCTTTTATCGTTTATGGTTATTTTATTTTGCTTATTGTGAAGGTGCGTTTAGAGCCAGAGCAACAAGTACGGTACATTTAATAGCGCGTAAACCTCGTTTTACTAGTGATAACGATGATATTGCGCTCGGTTACTAATTTTGTTTTATTTCAAGCAGTGTGGTTTTTATCATTGCTGCTTGAAGCCAATTCGCTACTTTTTAGTGGCTTGATTATTGTTTTAATGTTTTGTTTGTCAAAGCAGAAAAAACAAGACTCCTTACTATTAATTAAAGCCCTACCTTTAGCACTATTGTTAGAATTTATAGCGGTAAAGTTAGGCTTGTTAGAATTTAAAGTTTATCCCTTCCCTCTATGGCTCGTGTTTTTATGGGCTGCATTACTACTTTCTTTAAATACCTCAATGGTTTTTTTGAGTAAATTAAAGCTTTGGCAGGCCTTTTTGGTATGTATGGCATTTGCGCCAGCAAGTTATTGGGCTGGAGCGCGCTTTGAAGTAATAAGTTTAGATTTACCTTTATGGCAATTCTGGCTCGTTTACGGGGCGCTTTGGTCTACAGTGTTTACTGTTATTCTTTTCATAAACCAAAAAATCAAGTTATTTATCAATCGCTGATCTTCCACAATTTCTATTTCGTAACATTACCCATTGACTCAAAGGGAGCTTATTTTGAAATTTTTACTAAAGGCAGTTACTTTTTATTTGCTTACCACTTCAATTGTTTTAGCTAACACACAATTTAATAAAGTAGGCGAAGCACGAATGGAGTATTTATTTTGGGATGTATATGACGCTGTGCTATTTACCCCTTCAGGTAATTACAGCGCAGGAACACATCCTGTTAAGTTTAAGCTTACCTATTTACGTGACTTTGACGCTAAAGAAATAGTAAAAGCAACAAATGAGCAGTGGGAACATCTTGGAAAAACAGGGCTGGCAGATAAATACGACAGTAAATTGTTGTCTATTTGGCCTGATATAAAAAAGGGTGACTCACTAACATTAGTGACAAATGAGCAAGGTATGAGCACTTTTTATCATAATGATGAAAAAATGGGTGAAATTGATGAACCTCAATTTTCGAGTGACTTTTTAGCTATTTGGCTTGATGAAAAAACCTCTGAACCAAAATTACGAAAGCAATTATTAGGGAATTAATATGAACATATTAAACACGTTAAAAGCAGCTGTTATGAGCCTCTCGGCTCTACTTTTTATTAGCTGTTCGGCACCAAATGTTGAACATTATAAAAATACATCGCCAAATTTCGACTTTAAAACGTTTTTTAGCGGAAATTTGAAAGCCTATGGTGTTGTACAAGACTTTAAAGGCGAATTGACCCGAAAGCTTGTCGTAGATATGAATGCGACTTGGGACGGTAACCAGGGCGTTATTGAAGAAGACTTTGTTTATGATGATGGCGAAACCCAAAAGCGAATCTGGAAAATAACGTTAAATGAAGACAATAGTTTAACGGGGACAGCAGCTGATGTTATAGGTACAGCAAAAGGCAAAAGTGACGGCAGCGTATTTCATTGGAATTATGATGTAGAGCTTCCATACGATGGCAGTACTTTAGAAGTGAATTTTGACGATTGGATGTACCTGGTTACACAATCGCGCTTGATAAACCGCACATCTATTGTTAAGTTTGGAGTCGAGGTCGGGGAAGTGACCTTAGTTATCGAAAAAATATAGCTTATTTACCCAGTTGCTTAACTTGCGCCAAAATTGTACTCAAATTAAGTCTTTGTTAACCCAACACGCTGTATTCTACCGAGAATTATTTAAATTTTACTCATTTTTTAAGAATTTAAGCAAAAAATGCAATTTGCTGTTGCTAACTCTTTAAAAATGCATAAAGATAGGTTTTGCGAAGGCAAAATAATAACGAATAGGAATCTAACAATGAATAAAGCTCAATTAGTTGAAAAAATTGCTACTGATGCAGAAATCTCTAAAGCCGCTGCTACTCGTGCTCTTGACGCGTTTACAGGTGCTGTAACTTCTTCTTTAAAAGAAGGTGATTCAGTAGCATTAGTTGGTTTTGGTACTTTCTCAGTAAAAGAACGTGCAGCTCGCACTGGCCGTAACCCACAAACGGGTGCTGAGATCCAAATCGCAGCGGCAACTATCCCAAGCTTTAAAGCAGGTAAAGGTCTTAAAGACCAAGTAAACCCTTAATAGGTTTAACGAATTAAAATAAAAAAAGAGCTATTTAGCTCTTTTTTTTTATTTTTATTAAAGACACCAATTGATGCCTTTATATTATAAATTTATGCTTTTAAGGCTTTATCGCCTCGGCCAATGCCAACAGCACCAGAACGTACAACTTCAATAATATCGGTTTCATGGCGAAGTGTGTCTAAAAACGATTCTATTTTGTCTGTACTGCTCACTAGTTGCAGGCTATAGCTTTGTCGGCCCATATCTAATATAGCACCTTGAAATACATCAACTACACGCGTAACTGCAGCACGAGTCGTCTCGTCTTTAGCAAATACCTTAACAAGTAATAGTTCACGTTCTATGTGACTCATTTCTGTTAAATCAATAATTTTAAGCACATCTACAAGTTTATTAACCTGTTTAGTAATTTGCTCAACGACTCTGTCATCGCCCATAGTGGTAATAGTAATACGCGACAATGACTGATCGTCAGTTGTGCCAACAGTTAGGCTGTCTATGTTGTATGCGCGTTGTGAAAAAAGCCCAACAATACGCGATAGGGCACCGGGTTCGTTTTCTAGTAAAATAGATAAAATACGACGCATTATGCTTTTACTCCTTTACGTAACCACATCTCATCAATGCCGCCTAACTTAATTTGCATTGGGTATACATGTTCTTTTTCGTCAACGTTGATATCTAAAAATACCAAACGATCGTTAATGCTCATTGCTTTATCTATAGCCGGTTGTAATTCATCTAATGTATTTACTTGTATGCCTACATGCCCGTAGCTTTCAACTAACTTTACAAAATCAGGTAATGAGTCCATGTAAGAGGATGAATGTCGTCCGCCATAAACCATGTCTTGCCATTGGCGTACCATACCTAAAGATCGGTTATTTAGGGATACTACTTTTACCGCTAAGTTATACTGTAAACAGGTAGATAGCTCTTGAATATTCATTTGAATAGAGCCATCACCTGTAATACACACAGACTCTTTATCAGGAAAGGCCAGCTTTACGCCCATTGCTGCAGGTAAGCCAAAACCCATAGTGCCTAGGCCGCCTGAATTTATCCACTGACGAGGATGCTTAAATGGGTAATATTGCGCTGCAAACATTTGGTGCTGACCCACGTCTGAACTTACATAGGCATCGCCATTAGTCGCTCTATAAACAGCTTCAATTACGGCTTGTGGCTTAATTTTGTCGCCATCAGTCGTGTTGTAGCTTAAACATTTTTGTTCACGCCAGCTGATAATTTGACGCCACCAATCCTCTTGGGCGCTGCGATCTATTTTAATTGGGCTTTTATCAATACCCGCTTGTAGTTGTTCTAGTACTGTCGCTAAGCAACCAACAACCGGTATGTGCGCTTTAATTGTTTTTGAAATTGAAGTTGGGTCAACATCAACATGAACAATTGTTGCATTTGGGCAGAATTTTTTTACGTCATTGGTAACTCGATCATCAAAGCGTGCCCCAAGCGCTAAAATCACATCGGCGTTTGCCATTGCTTTGTTAGCCTCAAGCGTACCATGCATGCCTAGCATACCTACAAAGTTTGGATGTACACCTGATATACCGCCAAGCCCCATTAGTGTATTTGTAATGGGGGCATTTAATGATTCAACTAAATGCGTTAATTGCTCTGACGTATTTGAAATAACAATACCACCGCCAGAATAGATAACCAGTTTTTTGGCCTCTAGAATAGTTGTTACCGCTTTACGAATTTGTTTTGAATGCCCTTTAGTATTAGGGCTGTATGTTCTTAGCTCTGTTGTTTTAGGAAATTCGTATTCAAACTTAATAGCAGGGTTAAGCATATCTTTAGGAAGCTCAACTACAACGGGCCCAGGACGACCTGTACTGGCTATGTAAAAGGCTTTAGCTAAGATTGTTGGGATTTCTTTAGCACTTCTACAGTTAAAGCTGTGTTTAACTATAGGGCGAGAACAACCAACAATATCAGTTTCTTGGAATGCATCATCGCCAATTAAGCTTGTAGGCACTTGGCCTGACAATACAACCATAGGAATTGAATCCATATAGGCCGTTGCAATACCTGTTATACAGTTTGTAGCGCCAGGGCCCGAGGTTGCAAGTACAACACCAACGTCTCCAGTAGCACGAGCATAACCATCAGCCATATGTGTGGCAGCTTGTTCATGACGTACTAGTATATGCTCAATATCATCTTGCTGAAAAAGTGCATCATATAAGTCTAAAACCGAACCACCGGGGTAGCCAAATATGTATTTTACCTTTAATTCTTTTAATGCCTGAACTACTAGTTCAGAGCCATTATATTCTTGTTTGCTCATCCTCATTCCTCTGTGCGCTTTTTTTATGCATAAAAAAACCCCCGCGTAGTGCGAGGGTTTTTAAAAAGCAGTATCACCTTTTAATACATCCCCGCTGGGCTTATAACTAAGACCAGTACGAGTACGACTAAAAGGTTTATTTGTGTGTTCATAGTTTTTACTCTACTTAGCAAAACACTGCTTTTAAATTAAAAATTCTGTATAGGTTTATTTTTAAGGGTTTTGAGGCGTCACGTCAACCTTAAAATGCTTTATTTGCATTAAAATTTCATTTTTATCATTTTTTAATGTGAAAGTACCAAAGCTTATAGTTCAGTTTGGCTTAGACTGACAAAATTATGCAGATTGAAGTCGGGTGTATGTGATATGTACAAAAACAAAAAAGCCAGCATATTAAGTTACCCTAATATGCTGGCTTTTGACTTTAACAGTTTACTGTATATTACAGACGGTCAATTACTGATTGAGTGAAATCAGTTGTACCGTGGCTGCCGCCTAAATCACGGGTTGTACGATCACCAGATTTTATTACATCAGCAACAGCACTACGAATACGCTCTGCCGTGTCGCCCATATCTAAATGCTCAAGCATTTGGATAGATGCTAAAATTACAGATGTAGGGTTAGCTAGGTTTTTGCCAGCAATATCTGGTGCACTACCGTGTACAGCTTCAAAAATTGCAGCGTCTTCACCAATGTTAGCACCTGGTGCCATACCTAAGCCACCAACTAAGCCAGCACAAAGGTCAGATAAAATATCACCGAATAAGTTAGTCGTTACTATCACGTCAAACTCTTCAGGTGTCATTACTAGTTTCATACACGTTGCATCAACAATCATTTCATTTGATTCAATTTGTGGGTAACGCTCAGCTACTTCACGTGCTACTTTTAAAAACAAACCAGATGTTGATTTTAAAATGTTAGCTTTATGAACAGCAGTTACTTTTTTACGACCTTCACGTACCGCTAGCTCATATGCAAAAGTTACGATTTTTTCTGCGCCTTCACGCGTAATTATCGATTTTGCTTCTGCTTCATTACCGTCTTCACTTACAATTTGGCCTGCACCTGAGTACATACCTTGCGTGTTTTCACGAATAGTAATGATATCAATATCGTCGTAACGCGCTTTAGTACCAACAAATGATTTAACTGGGCGTACGTTAGCGTATAAACCAAACTGCTTACGAAGCGTTACGTTAATAGATGTAAAACCTTCACCTACAGGCGTAGTTAATGGTCCTTTAAGGGTGATTTTGTTTTTAGCTATTGTATCAACCGTGTCTTGCGGTAATAACTCACCTGTTTTTTCAAGTGCAGCTAGGCCAGCATCAACAAATTCATAATCAAAGTCGCAACCTGCGGCTTTTAATATTTCTAGTGCTGAGTCGATAATGCTCGGACCGATGCCGTCGCCTTTGATCACTGTGATGGTTTGTTTGGCCATTGACTTTTCCTTTAAAGAGTTTGATTTGCACATAAATTATTACTCTGAGAGAGTAACCGCTTGTTAGAAAATTTATGTGAACATGCTTGAAAATTTTAAGGGCGCATTTATACCAGCTTATCACCCATTTTGCTAGTTTATACAAAAAATACTGGGTATACACCAGGGTTATAATGGGTGTAAAGACGTTAAATAGGTTTTCATAAATTAAATACTATCGAATAGCTCAAGAGATTCTAAATTTTGATAAAAATCTGCTGGATTGTGCCAATTGAGTATTTTTAGCTGTTCATTCAACGTTTGCTGCTGCCACGGAGTTAGCGAAAGTCCTGGTTTAAACACATTCTGAGCAACAATCTTAAGTGTGATCCAAAGTTTATGAGAGTCAGTTAAATGTTTTTTAGGTGTTTGCTCTGCGTCTAATAGTGCTGCTGTCCATGGGTTATCACTCAATAAATGAGTAAGCTGTTGTGTTAGTTGCTCGTTGTTAATTGAATTTACCCCAAAAAACGAACAAATAGGCGCACTTAGTGTTTTATTTGGTGTGTCATCAATGAGTGTTTTACGAGAAAGCTGCGTACTACATTGTGTTAATAAAAAATGGGCATAAGCGTATAAAGGTAAAGTGATGTGCTCAAATTGGTCGTGTTTATTTTTGCTCATCAATAAGGCCATTATTTTTACAAATCCATTTAATCTGTTAGCAACATAGACTTGTAAAGGGTGTGGGGTAACATTAACTAATTCTTCAAAAACAACCCGTTGAATTATTGCAGGTGCATTATAGTAGCCGACCATAGATAAACTATGCTTTAAGTCTCTAGCAGCCTGGTGTTCTTTATTATAAGGTTTTACCGCTTCACACAAACTAGCAATCACGTGAGGATGAGCAGCCAACAAACGACTTAATCCTTTATAGCTATATTCGTGTTGCAGCTTAATATTACTTATTAGTTCAAGTAAAGAGTGTGCTTTATCAACGTCAATCGTACTTTTTAATTTTACATGCTCACTGTTAAATACTTTGAAGCTAATTGTTTTATCAGTGCAATGCCATTGTTTTGGACTATCGTTAAGTGTTGCTTTTACTCTATACCAAGCTAATTTATTTGCATTTTCGGTACTAATTAAAACATGCCTTTGCTGTGCATCAGTCGCTAAATAAATCATGGTTTGCTCGGCATATAAAACACGGCTTCCTGGTAATAAGGGCCCTAAATGCGCCACGAGTGATTTAATTAGCTGTAATGCAAACACGTTTGGTGTGCGAATATATAAGTCAGTAAGTGCTTTAAATAAACTAATGTGTTTATTAGCTGTGTTACTAGTAATATTCATACTAATAATATTTGCTAAAGCAATCAGCGTTATGCCTCCATCGTAAAGCATTATTTTAGGGGTGCTTACCAATGCTTGTTTATATTTACTTAACTTAGCTAGTAATTGCGTAACGGGTCTGGCTGAATTGCCACCCGCTAACATCACTTTTGCAGCTAACTGATGACGCATTTGCCAAATTTTTTTATCATAGTCTTGAAAAGGTGTTTGCTCATAGAGCTTGTTTAATTGAGCTCCAACACATAAATGCTCAATGAGTGAAGCTGCTATGTATAGCTCGCTTAGGGCATTGTTATAGTGTTGAGATTTACAAAGTGCAGCGGTTATTACACTCTGACTAACAACTAAGTTGGTGGCATAAGAATAATTAGGATTATAAAGCGTTAAACGAGCTTGTAATGCGAATGGCTGTTCGCTATAGAGCACTCTATATTGCTCAGCTAGCTTACTTGCCATGGGGTATAAGGCTGTCCATTTTTGTTTATTATTGTAATAGCTTAAAAACAGCTGCGTATTATTAAGCAGCTGCTCTAAAGTAGTTGAAACAGCTTCATCCATTAAACCTTCACCTAATTTTGTTCTTGATATTTATTGTATGCACTCGGGCCCCATAAAAACAGCTGCCCATTTTTAAATAATAGCCCAGTACATTCATCCATAGTGGTTATACCGTCAGATGTTATATGCTGTGTACGGTAAAAAACTATCTGGAATACTTGTTCACCATCTCGTTTAGCATAAGTAAGATCGGGACTGCCTAAATAATCGAGAACACTATTTAATGTTGTTGGCTGTTCAAGTGATAATTTTTCTATATAACGTTTATTGAAAGCTTCTCTGTCTTGCCAAATCATGGCCTGAGGATCGTCTTTATAGAAGGTGATCACCAATGCAGCTATCAGCGCATATAGCCCTAAACCTAAAATTAAATATCGGATAAATTTTTTCAATATGGCTTACTCTGACTCCAGTAACTGGTAATAGTATACGTTTTGTAATCTTTAGAGGCTATCAACTTGCGATTAATGAAGCCTTAGCTGCTTTAAACTAAAACCTAAGTTTATATCAGTGCGTAAACTAACTAAGTGTTTTGAAATTACGTACATATCCATATTAGCGGCTAACTTTGTTTTAATGCTCGGGCTTAGGGACTCATCTTCTGCCGCTTGTTCAATTGAATTGTAGTTATTAACGATTTGCTGCGCTGACTTAGTACCTATTCCTTTTACGCCAGGAATATCATTTGTCTTATCACCCGCTAAAGCCCAAAAATCAACAAGCTTATTTTGCTCAACACCAAAGCGCTCTTTTATACTTGTCTCATCAAGGTATAGTTTTTTAAAGTAATCATACACTGTAATATAAGTGCCTATATACGGTAAAAAGCCTTTATCAGTAGAAACAACAGTATTAGCTATTTGATTATTTGATGCCTTAAACGCAAGCGTTGCAATAATGTCATCGGCTTCATCGTTAATAGGCTCAAATACAACAATGCCGGTTTCTTCAATTGCAGTTTTAAAGTGCAATAGAGCGTCTTTTAATACTTGGGGCATTGGCGCGCGCGAGTGTTTGTAGTCTTTATAAAAATGATAACGCCAGCTTTTGTCTCCATCGAACACAGCAATGGCATGGGTTGCATTGCTTGTATCTAAAAGCTTTTTGCACGCATGAGCTACACGTGCACAGCACGTTTGTATCATTTGCTCATCACTGTGATGTTTTTGATTTGCGTCAACGGCGTAAATGCGCCTAATTAAATTAAGCGCATCAATAAGAAGTAAATGGGGTTTCAAACTATAAAACTCATGCTTTTATTTTGTAACACGGAATATATTTGCTGCCAGGGAGTTTCATACGGCCTTGATCAACAAATGCTTGTAATAACGTATCCATATTTTCCATAAGGGCAGGCTCGCCACTTAAAATGTATGGACCGTTTTGCTTAATGGCTTTAACGCCTTCGTCTTTTACATTTCCAGCTACAATACCTGAAAAAGCTCTGCGTAAATTAGCCGCTAATAACTGCTTTGGTTGATCAAGATGTAAATCAAGACTTGCCATATTTTCGTGTGTTGGGGCAAAAGGTTGTTGAAAATCGTTATCGATTTTTAACGTCCAGTTAAAGTAGTAGGCATCGCCTTCACTTTTACGGTAATCACGAACATTGGCCATAGCCGATCTTAGCTTTTGTCCAACTAACTCAGGATTATCAATAATAACTTCAAACTTATCTAATGCTTCTTTACCAAGCGTCATTTCAACAAATTCACACAGCTCTTTAAAGTACGCTTCACTTTCTTTAGGGCCAGTTAAAATCACAGGCAAACATTGTTTGGTGTTATCTGGATGAAGTAATATGCCTAATAAATATAGCAATTCTTCAGCAGTACCTGCGCCACCAGGAAAAATGATAATAGCGTGAGCTGTTCTTATAAAAGCTTCAAGGCGCTTTTCAATGTCAGGTAAAATAACTAATTCGTTAACAATAGGGTTTGGTGGCTCTGCAGCAATAATGCTTGGCTCTGTTAGGCCTAAGTAACGGTTATTGGTATTGCGCTGTTTTGCATGGCCAATAGTGGCACCTTTCATTGGACCTTTCATGGCACCAGGGCCACAACCAGTACAAATATTTAATCCACGTAAGCCAAGCTCGTAACCCACTTGTTTTGTGTATTTATATTCAACTTCGTTTATTGAGTGTCCGCCCCAGCAAACAACCATACTTGGCTCGCTATTAACACGCAAAGCACCGGCATTTCTGAGCATATCGAATACCATATGAGTAATGGCTTTTTGCTCTTTTAAATCTTTTTCGTATTTTTGACAAATAAACAAAATATCGCGAATAACAGAAAATATATGCTCGTGAATTCCGGTAATTATTTCGCCATCAACAAATGCGGTTTCGGGTGGGTTTTCAAGCTCAATTTTAATGCCTCGTTCGCGGCTTACTAAACGAATATCAAAATCTTTGTATTTGTCGTATATATCGCTACTTTCGTCGGTATGGCTACCTACATTAAGCACTGCTAGTACGCAGTTTCTAAATAACTTATAACGCTCACTAGCAGAAGATTGCTCTAATAAATCAACTTCTAATTGCGACAGTAAATCTAAAACCCCAGTTGGGTTTAACTGTATTAACATAGACGTTCTCCTTACTGCTAAATCGTAAAAAACTACTTGTCATAAAATTTATAATGGCTATGACATTATTTACTGGTACAAAGTCTATCTCGTCCCGAGTTTTTGGCCTTATAAAGAGCGTCATCGGCTCTATCGAATGCTATGAGCGGGGTATCGCCTTTTTTAAATTGAGTTGCACCAACTGAAATAGTGATTTCAATTTGTTTATCTCGGAATTTGAAGGGTATACTTTTAATTGCTTCTCTTACTTTATCCAAGGGTAAGGTTGCGTTTTCTAGCGACACCCCAGGCATTAAAAGTACAAATTCTTCACCGCCATAACGCGCTATAAAATCAGATTTCCTGACTGATTTTTGCAATGCTTTTGATATAACCTGAAGAGTTATGTCGCCAGCTGTATGGCCAAATCTATCATTTATAGATTTAAAGTGGTCAACATCAATAACTGCAAGCGTAACATCTGATGGCTGCACATTAAACAAATGCATTTCGTGATTGTAACGTTCATCAAATGCAGCTCGGTTAGGCAGTTTTGTAAGCCCATCAAGTAAACTTTTAAAGCGCTGTTCGTTTAAACGTTTTTTATAGGTTGTTAATTTTTCTTCTAAAGTAACAATTCGTTTATTTATTTCACCAAAGCTAGTGCTAAGCATTTTTCTATCTTTTTGCTCTAGCTTCTCTTTTACTAGAAAGTCTTCGCTTAGTGATTTTAATTCGTTATCCACGAGTTCTTTTAAAGATGAAATTGATGTTGCTTTTTGCGTTTGTTTGTTGAGGTTTTTAATTTTTAGTTCAATGCTTTTATTTAACGAATCAAATTCAATACTCATCGACTCAGAGTGTCTGCTAGTAGAGACAATGGAATTATGTAAGTCCTCGAGGGTTTGATTCAATGAAACTAAAAAGCTTTGCGCCGATTTACGCTCTTTACTGATGTTTTTTACTACGACTTCAATTATGTTGATCGCGACGTCGAGTAACGCATCGACTGTGTCGCTTTCAGTAATGTTATTTTTTATATTATTAATTTGCAGTGTAGCTTCTTCTTCAAGAACAAGTTCATTAGCTAGCTCAAGCAGCTTCTTTGCATGAGTTTGTTTCGCTCGGCGTTTCTTATCAACCTCAGGGTCTTGTTTAGTTATTAAAGCCTGATGATAAAAAGTAATAAGTTGATCAAGAAGTGGGATATAGCCATGAGTTGACTGGACATTATTAATTTCGTTATCAATTAAGTTTCTTAGTGTTCTGCGAGTATCGTCAGGTAAACCTTTGGTTTTTTGTAATTTCTTGCCTGCATTTTGTACACTGTTGAACAGATCTCGTTGCTGAGTTTGTTGAGTCGACTCTTGATTTTTAAGTAGCGTTAAAATTTCACTAATAAGCGGAGAGAGGTGTTCAAAGCTTACACCCTTATTTAGCGCACTTCTAAATTTTGCAAGGCGGTTATCTAATTCAGTATCGAGCCCTTTACAGCTCAACGATAATTTTGCCGTAAAATCACACAGGATATCTACTTGATGTTTACGTGCACTTTCAACAGCCATACGAGCATCAATTGCTTGTTTGAGTTTTTTTTCTGTTGCATTAGAACTTTCGGACACCTAAGCATACCGCCATAAAATTAATTTTATTATCTTTAGTTTACAACAAATTTTTGTTAAGTGTAGTAATCCAGTAAAAAACTTAAAAATTTTAATGCTCTAGAACACATAAACTTGTATATGAGGTAATTTATCGTATTTAATTCGCTTTTAGGTAGGGGCTTGTTAGTCTTGTGGCAATTAAGTTTCCACTAAGAGTCTCTATGAAAAAGTTATTAGTCCTTTCTATTCTAGCTGCATGCTCAGCGCCTGTATTTGCCGACGTAAATTATTCTTTAGAAATCTCGCAACCACAACATCATTTAGGTGATGTAAGTGTAGAGTTTCCAAAAACAGCGCAAGCACATCTTGATATAAAACTTCCAGCTTGGCGAACAGGTCGCTATGAAATGCTGAACCTTGCCAATGGCGTTCGTTATTTCAAAGCTAAAGATGAAGCCGGCAAAGAGTTAAAGTGGGAAAAAATTGACCATAGCACATGGCGTATACACCTCAATGAGCCAACAGAAGTTAATGTTGACTATCAAGTGTATGCAAACGAACTTGGTAAGCGCGCTCGCCACATTGACGACAGTCATGCATTTATAGATGCGTCAGGCTTTTTTATGTTTAGCGAGTCATTTCGCCAAGAGCCAGTAACCGTTAATTTAGACGTGCCTAAAAAGTGGCGCTCTGTGTCGGGTATGGACAATTTAAAAGGTAAAAATTCATTTAAAGCAGCCGACTACGACGTGCTTGTTGATTCACCAATCGAAACGGGCATTAACCAACTACACACATTCGAAGTAGATGGCCGTGAATATGATTTAGTTATATGGGGCGAGGGTAACTACGACGTAGAGCAAATGCTTACCGATCTTAAAAAATTAGTTGCTACTGGCAATGTAATTTGGGATGGCTATCCGTATGAACGTTATGTATTTATGGTTCATGCTACATCGGGAGCGGGTGGTGCTACAGAGCATTTAAACTCAACGATTATACAACGTCCACGAGACCGATTTGGTAGCCGCGAAGATTACCTAGCCTTTATAAGTACCGCTGCGCATGAGTTTGTTCATACGTGGAATGTCAAAGCATATCGGCCACAGGGTTTAGTGCCTTACGATTACACAAACATGAACTACTCAAAACTACTGTGGATCGCTGAAGGTTCAACAAGTTATTTTGAAGACCATTTGATGGTTCGCTCTGGTATTGAAACCACAGATGAATTTTTTAAAGTGATGAGCAAAACCATTAATAGCCATTTACAAACACCGGGTCGTGAAGTGCAAAGCGCAAGCGAAACAAGCTTTGATAAATGGATTAACCAAGGTGGCGATCATGCACGTAACTACAGCACCAACATTTACTCAGAGGGCTCGTTACTCTCTTTAGCTTTAGATATCGACCTACTTGAAAAAAGCCAAGGTAAAATAAGCTATCGCGACGTTCACAAAGCACTTTATAACAATTATAAAATGCCAGCTGGTTTTACAGACGTAGACGTGCTTAATATCTTAAAAGATTTAACAGGACGTGATTACTCGAGCTGGTGGCAAGACAATGTAGAGTCGCCTGCCAGTATCAACTTTGATGACTTACTTTCAAAAGTAGGCTTGAAATTTGAGCGGCCTGAAAAAGCAAAAGCGCTTGCAAGTATTGACGCTACTGCTAAAAACACGGGCGAGTTACTTACGCTAAGTTACGTTCGCCGTGATGGTAGTGCATGGAAAGCCGGTTTAACTACCGATGATAAAATTGTCGCAATAAACAAGCATCACGTAGGTAAAGATTTAAAAACCAGCTTAGAAACGTTTAAAAAAGGTGATAAAGTAACCATTGACTATCTTCGTCGCGATGCTCTTGAAAGCTTAACATTAGTATTATCAGAAGATTTTGATAAACCTAAAAAAGTAGTTATCAATAAAGACGCAACACATGAGCAAAAAGCGCTATTTAAAGCGTGGATAGGCGTAGAGCATCCAAATGATATAATTAGCAAATAACTATAATACTTATATTGTTATGTTGATTTCATAACGTGATTCACAGTATTACAGTGTGGATCACGTTATGTGTTGGTGTAGTTTTAGTTTCATATATAAAGATAAGTAAATCTTGAATTTTAGTGTATTGAAATTAGGTATGTTAAAAAAATGAAATAATGTTAACAGAGGAAAGTTGTCATGTTCTTTGCACTGAGTTTATCAAAAGTAATTTCAAGACTAAATTAGTACCATAAAATAATAGAGTGAGCTATTAGGCCTGATAATTCAGAGCATACAGCTACATTTTGACTCAAACAGAATCTGTTTAGATAAAGTTGCTGTATTAAAAACAAACGATCATCTTGTTTTATTGCTAAAATCAAACTAATTACTAATTTAAGCGCATTTTTTAGAGAAAAATTAGTCATTAAATACTATTATTATTAGTAAGTTCTTCTTGATCCCTGTCATCGAAATGAAAATAGATAAAGTTGTAAATGCGCTAACTCATCAATTTGTTACAAATGACCCCCTCCATCAATTATTTGATGCGGTTAATGCTATTTCTGTGCAAGGGTATGACGAACAACGACGTGTAATTTATTGGAATAAAGGTAGTGAGTATCTTTATGGCTATAGTGCACAGGAAGCTTCTGGACAAAAACTTGAAGATTTAATTATTCCTCCCCCAATGCAAGATGCGGTTGTATCTGCTCATACAAATTGGCTTAATAATGATGAAGAAATCCCTGCAGCGGAGCTTATTCTGCAGCGTAAAAATGGCGCGCAGGTGTGTGTTTTTTCAAGTCATGTAATGTTTATAAATCAATATAATATTAAACAAATGTATTGCATAGATATTGATTTAACCGATGTAAAAAAGGCCCAAGGGCAGGCTGTCTTCAAAGAAAAAATGCTCGAAACCATATTCGAAGCAATTCCTGATTTATTTTTCTTAATGCAAGAAGATGGCACCATAGTTGACTACCACGCCAGCAATGAGAATAACCTATATGTTAATCCAGATGAATTTATTGGTAAAAGAATGTTTGCAGTATTACCTGATGAAATTGCGATTAAATTTCAGGTTAATATTGCCCTAGCACTAAAACAAAAAGTAATGGTTAGCTTTGAATATGAACTAAAACTGCCTAAAGGCACCGTATATTTTGAAGCTCGTATAAATCATGTACCTCAATATGAGCAAGTTATGGTTATTGTACGTGATATTACTGAACAACATAAATCAGATGAACTGATACGCCATCAAGCCTATTTTGATAGCTTAACATCACTTCCTAATCGTTTTTTAGCTTTAGATAAGTTATCTGAAATTTTGAAAAGTGCAAATGAACATAAAGTTAATGCCGCTGTATGTTTTCTTGATTTAGATGATTTTAAAAAAATAAACGATTCACTTGGGCACGAAGTTGGCGATAAACTATTAATTGAAGCAGCTGCAAGGCTTCAGGGAACTATCAGTGATAGCGGTATGGTAGGAAGACTAGGAGGCGATGAGTTTATTGTATTATTACCAAACTTAACCTGTGCAAAAAGTGCGCTAGCTATAATTGATAAATTACTTAAAAACTTTAGAGAACCATTTAAAATAGAAGGCCGCGAATTAATGGTTACGTTGAGTGCTGGCATTGCTATGTATCCTGAAAACGGCAGTTCAGCTTCGGATTTACTACGTAATGCAGATACCGCAATGTATCAAGCTAAAGCATTCGGCCGAAATACTTATTCTTTTTTTGCAAAACAAATGAACGTAGTTATCCAACGGCGTTTAGCAATTGAAGAGCAAATGAGTTCAGCGCTTGAACGCAATGAGTTCGAATTATTCTATCAACCCCAATTTGATGTTAAAAATAAACATATTATTGGCGCAGAAGCTTTATTAAGGTGGCATAACCCCGTATTAGGCAACGTAACACCAGATGAATTTATACCTATTGCTGAAAATACTGGGTTAATAGTGCCTATTGGCAAGTTTGTGATTAGCCAAGCATTACACTTCTTAAATGAGTGGCAAGGTAGTTGTAAACACGAGCAAAAATATACAATGGCAGTCAATTTATCTCCTCGTCAGTTTAGAGATGAGGAATTACTTCGTTTTATTCAAAACTCACTGATCGACGCTGATGTAAATCCCGAAAGTTTAGAATTTGAAATTACGGAGGGAGTATTGATGAGTTGTCATACTAATGTTGTTGATATATTGACTGAAATCACTGCATTAGGCATTAACTTATCACTGGATGACTTTGGTACTGGTTATTCATCATTGAGTTATTTGAGAGAGTACCCTTTTAATGTACTCAAAATAGATAGAAGTTTTATTGATGGCATCGTATTAAATAAAGAAGATTTTAACCTCGTAAGAGCAATAATTGCTATGTCGCACAGTTTAGGACTGACAGTTGTAGCCGAAGGTGTAGAAACAAAAGAGCAGCATACTTTATTAAAACAGTTGGGCTGTGATTTTATGCAAGGTTTTTACTTTAGCAAACCAATACCAGCAAAACAGTTTCTTGATTTTTCGATGAATTTTGATAAAAAGTAAGATTAAATACTCGATTGTAACAATTCACTGCACCTAAAAAGTTACAAGAGCAAATTAAAGCCAAGCTTTACGATGATTACACGGGGGGCATGAATACAGTACCAGTAAACTTTTTATCAAATGTAGACACTACCGGTGGTAACTCAGGTTCGCCAACACTTAACGGTAAAGCAGAGCTTGTAGGCTTACTGTTCGACGGTGTTTACGAAAGTATTATTGGTGATTGGGATTACAACCCTGAGCTTAATCGCTCTATCCACGTTGATTCACGCTACATGCTGTGGGTAATGGATAAAGTAGATAATGCACAAAACTTGTTAGACGAAATGACAATCGTAAAATAAGTAATTAGTGAAATAAGAGAAGGGCGCTTACCATGAAGGAAGCGCCTTTTTTGTTGGGAGTTAACCGTTAATTGTTTTTCTTGTGTAGGCGGGAGTTTACCTCGCGCGCAGTAAGGTGAAAACGCGGCATAAAGCCGCGCCTACAAATATAACCCCAATCCCGTAATCGCGAGCTTACCTCGCGCGCAGTAAGGTGAAAAACCAAAAACATGGCATAAAGCCGCGCCTACAAATATAACACGAATCCCGTAGTCGCGAGTTTACCTCGCGCGCAGTAAGGTGAAAAACCAAAATTATTTAGATGGGTGTCATTCTAATTCTTTTTATTAAGAACGGTATCATCCTAATTTCCCATGATATTATTGAAGGTGTATTGAGTACGACTTTAAAAGTAAGTACTATAAAATGACTAGTGTCAATAGTGTTTACTTTGGCTTTATTATTGAGACTAAATATATTGAATCCGCAAGGTTTACAGTACTTGATTATTTAGAACGAGTACTTCAAAGGACTAAGGTGTAAAAGGTATGACTGTTGAATTCAAAGAAATGGAAAAAGGAATTTGCCTATTTGTGGATGGTACTGAAGTAACACATTATATTAGAGAGGTGCCCGCATCCCATATTATTGGTGATGTTAGTTATGTTTTATATAATGATTTTGAACTTGAGAACGATGAAATAGACGATCTTTTAAATTTATCTTTATCTGAAATTCCAGCATGTTTTGATTTTCATAAAGAAGATTATAAAACAATAAATGGGGCTTCAATTGCTATTTCAATAGACTGTTCCCAAATATCACTGGAGGTCGAGCATGATCTAGAAAAGTGGGCAAATAGTTACAGTTTTATTGAATTCAATACATACTTTACAAAGCTTTTAACAGATGGCCCTTTTAATTCAGAATTCATTTACAGTGTTAAACTATATTTAGACTCTTATAAAATTGAAAATCAAAGCATACTCCCTGAATTAACCGAAGCTTATAGTTATTTAAAAAAATGTTATTTAGAAGCAGAAAAGATCTTAATTGAACAAACCAGAGATGATGTATTCATCAAGGTTTTTGAATTTCCTCCGGAATATAAAAACATCTGTTCACAGTATCTAATATGGTTTGGTGAGTTTCTACAGAACTTAGGAATAGATGCTACTGTATCAACAAACCAAAGCAAAAACCAAACTCAGCTTATAGTATCTCCAGACGAATGTCCTGAATTGCTCACGGAAATAGAAAAGCTATTTTATCAATATCTATCACTTCCATACTCAGAGTTATTACCGCCAGAGTCAAACTTAACCCCGCAAGAATTACATGTTTATCATGTAGTAAAGATGCAAGTACAACACCTAGAAACACAAATACAAATGAAAGACTCTGTGATCGCAAGTTATCAAGCAACAAACAGAAGCTTAATAAATGAAATTAGCGAAAAAGATTCAGAACTTATGCTTATCAATAGCCTGAAGGAAGAAGGTAAATTCGAGGTTTTAGGTGGCATTTTAAAAGTAAATAAAGTTCAAAAAATAGGTAAAAATGATAATGCTTCAATTGATCTTTCTAAGATATTTAAGCTGTTCAATAAAAAATAAATCAAAGGGTCGTTTAAACGACGAGTTAAATAGTATTTATTTCCTACTTATAAATAATAAGAGAATGTATAACAATGGCAAAAAAACGAACGTAATATTTGATTTTTAGATCTCAATCTAATAACTAAAACAACAAGCTCAGCATTAGCGGTTTAAGTAATCAATTATCTATTAATATAATAAACAAAGGGCTCAAATCTTGATTTCATACATCTTGGCCGCTTGCCCTTAACTTAAATCAAAGCACCTCAACACCCTTTAATATATTTCATGTGCATTTTATAACCAAGAAGTGCTAGCTTAGTGGTAAATTAATTGAAGGAAATAATTATGAAATTAGAGTCATTAGCACTGCACCACGGTTACGAATCTGAGCCTACGACCAAATCGGCTGCTGTGCCTATCTATCACACTTCTTCTTATACATTTGATAATACGCAGCATGGCGCTGATTTATTCGATTTAAAAGTACCTGGAAATATTTACACCCGCATAATGAACCCAACCAATGCCGTACTTGAACAACGTATTGCCGCGATGGAAGGGGGTATTGGTGGGCTGGCTGTTGCCTCTGGGATGGCCGCTATTACGTATGCTATTCAATGCTTGTGCGAAGTAGGCACTAATATTGTGAGTACCAGCCAAGTGTATGGTGGCACGTATAACTTATTTGCTCATACACTACCTAGGCAAGGTATTGAAGCGCGCATGATTAAAGCTGATGACTTTACAGCATTCGAGAATGCCATTGACGACAACACCCGCGCCGTTTTTTGTGAGTCTATTGGTAATCCGGCAGGTAATATTGTTGATATTGAACGTTTAGCAAGTATTGCACATAGCAAAGGTGTGCCGCTTATTGTTGATAATACCGTGGCTACGCCGTATTTATGCCGCCCATTTGAGCTGGGCGCCGATATAGTGGTTCACTCACTTACAAAGTATATAAACGGGCACGGTACTGCTATTGGCGGCATGATTGTCGACTCAGGTAAATTTGATTGGAAAGCGAATGCTACGCGTTTTGCAATGATGAACGAGCCCGATCCGTCGTATCACAATGTGGTTTATACCGAAGCTTTTGCTGAAGCTGCATTTATCGGTCGCTGCAGAGTAGTGCCACTTAGAAATACCGGCGCAGCGCTTGCCCCTAAAAACGCATCTGACATTTTAATCGGCCTTGAAACCTTAGGCTTAAGAATGGATCGCCACTGCGAAAATGCACAGCACTTGGCTGAGTATTTAGAAAATCATCCAAAAGTGCTTTGGGTTAATTACGCAGGGCTTGAATCAAGCCCGTATAACGAAATGAGTCAAAAAATCACCAGTGGTAAAGCATCGGGTATTTTAAGCTTTGGTATTGCTGGTGGCCTAGAAGCAGGTACTCGTTTTATTGATGCGCTAAACATGATTTTACGCTTAGTTAATATTGGCGATGCTAAGTCGCTTGCGTGTCATCCTGCGTCAACTACACACCGCCAATTAAATGATGAAGAGCTTGCTAATGCGGGCGTAAGCCGCGATTTAATTCGTTTGTCGGTCGGTATTGAAAACATTGTAGATATAATGGCAGATGTAAGCCAAGCGCTCGATAAAGCTTAAAATTACATTAATTAGAAATGCTTGTTCAGCTTTACTGTAAATACAGTATCGTTTGCTAAAAAGGTTTAGGTTTTCTAAACCTTTTTAGCCATTCATTTAGCAACAGTTTAAATACAGGCGGTAGGCTAAATATTTATTACTTTAACCCAAATAAAAAGGGCTAAAAGTAGTGATTTTTCACAATAGTTGGTATGTTACAAGTAACATTTTATTTAATTGTGTGTGATGAAAAAAAACAAACGTTCTTCTCTTCAAGATATTGCCGATGCGGTTAGTGTAACCAAAATGACGGTGAGTCGTTATTTACGTAATCCCGAAAAAGTATCAGAGTCTACTCGCACTAAAATTAGTGCAGCTATTGATACGCTAGGCTACATTGCAAATAAAGCCCCTGATTTACTCTCTAATGCTAAAAGCTACTCTATTGGTGTACTCGTTCCATCGTTAACGAACCACGTATTTGCTCAAGTTATAAAAGGCATTGAAGATGTAACAGGGCCTGCAGGATACCAAACAATGTTGGCCCATTATGGTTACAACCCTGAAATTGAAGAAAAACGGGTTGAGTATTTATTGTCGTACCACGTTGATGGTTTAATTTTATCAGAAACCACACACACAGACAGAACGCTAAAAATGATTGAAATGTCAGGCGTACCTGTGATTGAAATAATGGATACTCATCACTCTCCTATGCAGCAAGCGGTTGGTTTTGATAATGTTAAAGCCGCTTTTGATATGACGACGGCACTTTTAAATAAAGGCTATCGCAATATTGTTTATATAGGTGCAAGGCTCGATGTACGAACACGCCTAAAATTTCAAGGTTATTCAGATGCTATATTAGCTAAAGGCTTTACGCCTAAAAGTGTGATGACTGATCAAGCTTCATCTTACAGTTTAGGCGCTGAACTTTTACAAAAAGCGCGTACTGACTACCCAAATACTGACTGTTTGTTTTGTACTAATGATGATTTAGCAATTGGGGCTATTTTTGAGTGCCAGCGAAACAATATTTTAGTGCCTAGCCAAATGGGGATTGTGGGTTTTCATGGCCATGATATTGGCCAAGCAATGGTGCCTCAATTAGCAAGTGTAATCACCCCCCGTTATCAGATAGGTAATGTTGCGGGAAGAGAGTTGTTGAGCCGGATTAATTCCGATTTGGATACGAGCATGAATTATGAGCAAGTAATTGATACTGGTTATATAGTTCATCTAGGTGAAAGTGTTTAAATCCTCTAATTATATGAGCCTAATTACCTGAGCCTAAATAACAAAAGGCTCAGGTAATTTTTATATGTGATGATAACTCTACATACTGTAATTTTACAAAAACAGAGAAATAATCATAGCGACAAGTGCGCCAACAGACCCAATAATGGTTTCCATTACTGTCCATGTTTTAAGAGTTTGCATTTCGCTCAAACCGAGATAGCGACTTGCTAACCAAAATCCTGAGTCGTTTACATGGGAGAGCACAATAGAGCCCCCACCAATAGCGATAGTGACAGCGGCAAGCTGCGCTCCATCAAGGCCTAAAGGCTGAAGCATTGGAATAATTAAGCCACACGCTGTAAGCATAGCTACTGTCGCAGAGCCTTGAATGACCCGCACAGCGGCTGATAATACAAAAGCGAGTATTACAATCGGTAAGCCTGAGCCAGCTAAGTAATTACCCAGTGCCGTACCTACTCCTGAATCAACTAATACTTGTTTAAATACCCCACCGGCACCAGTGACAAGAATAATAATTCCCGCAGGTTGTAAGGCACTACCACAAATTTCCATGATTCTAGCATTAGGGACACCGCGCCTTGCGCCGAGCAAATAAAATGCCATTAGGCAGGCAACTAAAATTGCAGTAAATGGATGACCTATAAAGGCTAACCAATTATATAAATCAGAGTCTTTTTCAACAAAGCGACTACCAATAGTATTTAAACTAATCATAATTAATGGCAGAGCAATTAAACCTAATGCTAATCCAAAACTAGGCGTCCCTTTACCAACTCTTTGGTTATCGTCGATTTGTTCGTGCTGTGGGAGTTCTACATGAATAGATTTAGAAATAATAGAGCCCCAAATTGGACCTCCTATAATCATTGCCGGTATGGCAGCAATAAGGCCAAATAAAATCATATAACCATAGTCAGCGCCTAATTGAGAGGCAACCAAAATAGGCCCTGGCGCAGGAATAAGAAACGCCTGACAAGACGCTATCCCAGCAAGTAGCCCAATACCAATTTTAACAACGCTGCCACCGCCTTTTCGTACCACAGCAAAAACAATACCGATTAAAAGTACAACGGCCACATCAAAAAAGAGGGGGAGGGCACAAATAAAGCCCGTAAAGGTAAGCGCCCAATTAGCGTTTTTTTCTCCAAAACGGTGTAAAAGTGTGTGGGCAATACGATCCAGCGCGCCGGTTTCTTCCATTACTTTGCCAAACATGGCGCCTAAAGCGACCACCACCGCTACAAAGCCTAGCGTTCCAGCCATTCCCTTTTGAATTGTAGCGGCAATTATTTCAGGGCTCATTCCTGAGAATAATCCTGCAATCATAGAAACAAGGATTAAAGAGACGACAGCATGTAGTCGTACTTTCATTACTAAGAAAAGCAATAAAAATATGGAGCCTGCCGCTGTTAGTATTAATGATAAATCTGACATTTTTCCCTACTTATATTCAGTGTGAATTATGATGTTTAGTGTGTGTTTAACTTCACTTTCGCATTTGTTACGGGTAACATGTTACCCGTAACTCAATATAATATATACATTGAAAATAATTAATTATTAAATTAAGGCGAGGGTAAATACATGAGTAACACAAATGTAGGTCGTGTTTATATTGTAATGGGGGTTTCAAGCACAGGGAAGTCAAGTGTGGGTGATGCATTAGCAAAGCGCATTGGCGCTAAATTTATCGACGGAGACGACTTACATCCCAAGGCTAATATATTAAAAATGTCATCTGGGCAGCCTTTAAATGATGCTGATCGTGTGCCTTGGCTAGAAAGAATACGTGATGCTGCATTTAGCATTGAAAAGAAAAATGAAATTGCGGTAATAGTCTGCTCTGCATTAAAAAAGAAATACCGAGAACAAATATGTGACGGAAATATAGGTATTACCTTTTTACATCTTTATGGTGATTTTGAACTGGTTAAAAGCCGTATGCAGGACAGAAAAGGGCATTTTATGCCTGTTGATTTACTCAAAAGCCAATTTGAAGCGCTAGAAGTACCAAAAGAAGATGAGCCCAATGTTATAAATATAGATATTAATAACTCATTCGAGCTAGTAGTCGAAAGCTGTATTAGCGCAACTAAAATGAATAGCCACAACAAGTAAAAAGCTTTTAGTTAATCAGTTAACTGTTACTTTTAACATTTAGGGGCTTTATTTGTTATGAGTTAGCATCTGCTCGTGGTGTTTCTAAAATCGCTTTTTTTTCATCTTCAGATAATATTATCCAATCAAAAATTTCTTCGTTGGTACGCCCACACCCGGTGCAGTAACCGCTGCGCCTTTCGCATATTCCTAGGCAATCAGTTTTAAATTTAGATGGTTTTTTGTTTTGATTTAATTGGCGCATTATTAAAGCCCTAACGGTGGTGCAATTTCAAAGCGAGTATTGAACCCATTACCTTCTTGATTGGTAGAGAGTGTAATGACAGGGGTTTTAGTATCAAGTACAAAGGTGCTGTAAATTGAACTTGCTGTTTCTTTTTGGCTTTCAAACCAACCTGTTGTGGTTAAGCATTGGCGTAATTGCTTAGCCAGTTTTTGATGAGACTTTACGGTTTGCGTTTGTGTATTAACGGGTGTTTGGCATTGGTAGCTTGCTTGCTCTGACTTATTTAAAGTAATCGTACAGCTTGCTCCAATAATATGAGTATTAGTACGCCATTGATTAGTAAACTGGTTATTTACTTTATCTGTTTTGATTGAATTAAAACCAGACTCATAACCATTTATTAGGTTATTTATGGTGCTGCATTCATCGGGTGTTACTGTGGTTTTTACAGACTGATTCGTTGTAGTAGTGGCTGCTGTAGTTGTAGTCTGATTAGTTTTGCTGGTACAGCCCGCTAAAATAAACGCGATAATAAGAGGAATAATATAGTTTTTCATAGTTCACAGTAACCGATTAATTGAGCCTCGCACTATACCATACATAATTTACTCAATTAAAAGCGAAAAACAAAAAGGCCCATAAAATATGAGCCTTTTGTAATTTTCTGTAACAGGTGCTATTTATGGCGACCTTGCAAGCATTTAACTACATCTTCAAGGGCTAAGCCTTGGCGTTGTAGCAATACGGTAAGGTGATAAATTAAATCAGCAGACTCGTTAGTTAGCTCATCGTTATCGTGTTTCATAGCGGCAAGGGCAACTTCTACGCCTTCTTCACCTACTTTTTGACAACTACGGCTTAAGTCTTTTGCAAATAATGAGGCAGTGTAGCTTTTTTCAGGGTCGTCGTTTTTACGCGCTACAATCACATCTTCTAACTGTGCTAAAAAGCTTAAACTTGGTTTTGCTTCATCGCCAAAACAGCTTTGTGTGCCTAAGTGGCACGTTGGGCCTTCTGGGTTGGCAAGTACTAAAATTGAATCGTAGTCACAATCGGTATGCACAGATACTACGTTTAAGTAGTTTTCTGATGACTCGCCTTTAGTCCATAAACGCGATTTTGAACGCGAGTAAAACGTTACCTTATTGGTATCAAGCGTAACGTTTAGTGCTTCGCTGTTCATAAAGCCTTGCATTAAAATAACACCCGAGCGGGCATCTTGAATAATAGCAGGGATCATTTCACTTTTAGCGAAATCGACTTGATCTTGGTTTTGTTGTGTTACTTGCATAATCTTGCTGCCACTTGGTTATCTGTTAAAAATTGTTTTAGTTCGCCAATGTTAATCACATTTTTATGAAAAACGCTGGCGGCTAATGCACCATCTACTTTGCTTTGTTTAAATACATCAACAAAATCTTGCATAGAGCCCGCACCGCCTGAGGCGATTAAAGGAATGTGACATAGCTCGCGAATTTTACTGAGTTGCTCGTTGTCGTAACCGTTACGAACGCCATCTTGGTTCATACAGTTTAATACGATTTCGCCTGCGCCTAAGTCTTGTACGCGTTTAACCCATTCTTGTGTTTTATAACGCGTACGGCTTGATGCATTAGGATCGCCGGTTAATTGATACACTAAATACTCGCCGGTAATTTCATCAAAAAAGCTGTCTATGCCGACTACAACACATTGCTTACCAAACTCATCGTGTAATTCTTTAATAAGTTCAGGGCGCGCAATAGCAGGGCTGTTAATGCTTATTTTGTCAGCACCGCGCTCTAAAACACGCGCTGCATCAGCTACTGATTTAATACCGCCAGCTACACAAAATGGAATATCGATATTGCGTGCAATGCTCTCTACCCAGTTTACATCAAGTAGGCGTTTTTCAACGCTTGCACTGATCTCGTAAAAAACCAGTTCATCTGCGCCAGCTTCGCTGTAGGCTTTAGCCATTGTTAAAATATCGCCAACAACTTCATGACCTTTAAACTTAACGCCTTTAACTACTTGGCCGTCTTTAACGTCTAAACATGGAATTATGCGTTTTGATAACATGCCAGTGCCTCCTCAACGCTAAATGCGCCATCAAGCAGTGACTTACCTAATATAACGCCGCCCACACCTAGCTCTTTAAGCTTTTTAATATCATCCAGTGAGCTTACGCCACCTGAGGCTTGCACTTTAATTGTGCTGTTGTGGCGAGTTAGGTCTTCGTAAAGCTCAAACGATGGGCCCGTCATTGTGCCATCTTTACTGATGTCCGTGCATAAGAAGTCGATAACGCCTAAGCTCACATAAAAATCAACCAGCTCAAGTAAACCAAATTCAGATTCACTTAACCAACCGTGCGTAGCAGGTGCCCAGCCAGTGGCTGTTTTATTTACATCAAGGGCAATAACAAAGTGCTCTGCGCCAAATTGTTCAATCCAGGCTTTTACTTGTTCGCGTTTTTCTACTGCCATTGAACCAATAACAACTTGGTTTGCGCCGGCTTTTAGCCAATCACTTACATCTTGCTCTGAGCGAATACCGCCGCCCACTTGGTACGGTACGTTAAGCGCTTTGGTTGCAGCTTGAATATGTTTCCACTGTTTTTTACTTGGATCGCGTGCACCTTCTAAATCAACAAGGTGCAGTTTTCCTGCGCCGCTGTCGGCGTATTCTTTTAAGCGCGCGCCAAGTTCGAAAGGGTAAAACTGTGCTGTATCGTATTTACCTTGGTACAAGCGCACAATTTGATTTTGTAATACGTCTAATGCTGGAATAATCACAAATAATCTCTTTTTTGTTAGTTAATAGGCAGCTTATAACTGCCAATCAACAAAATTTTGTAATAAACGTGCGCCAACTTTTGCGCTGCGCTCTGGGTGAAATTGCATGCCCGCGTAATTGTCTTTAGCAACAATGGCTGAAAAGGTTTGACCGTATTCGCCGCTTACAAGTGTTGCGTCGTTTATGGTGTGCGCAAAGCTGTGAACAAAATACACTTGCTCATCAAGCGTTAGCCCTTTAGTTAATGCATGTTCTTTGTTAACGCTTAAGTTATTCCAACCCATATGCGGCGACGTTAAATTGCCTACATCAAGCGCTTTTACTTGCCCTGGTATTTTACCTAGGCACTGTACGTTACCTTCTTCGGTGCTTTCGCACAGTAACTGCATGCCTAAACAAATACCCATAAGCGGGCGCTGGTATTCGTTTATAGCTTGTTGCCAGCCGTTATCGACTAGGCGTTTCATAGCAACCGATGCATGGCCTACACCTGGCAATATTGCGCGCTCATATCCGGCTAATTGCTCGGGTGATGTAATTACTGTTGGCGTTTGCCCTAAGCGTTCAAACGCAAAGCGTACTGAATTAATATTGGCACAACCGGTATTAATTATGGCAATCATAAACATCCCTTAGAGCTGGCTGTTTGTTGGGTTGTGTCTTGTGCTACTGCCATACGAAGGGCGCGTGAAAATGCTTTAAATAAACCTTCTACTTGGTGATGACAGTTACCGTCGCTTACCGATAAAATAAGGCTAATAGCGGCGTTATCACTTAAGCTCTTGAAAAAGTGCTCAACCATTTGTACATCTAAATCGCCGGCTTTTTCGCGGCTAAAGTTAGCGTTTAATACAAATGATGCACGACCCGATAAATCAATTTGTGCTTCGGCTTTACATTCATCCATAGGAAGAGCAAAACCATAGCGCGCAATTTGCGATTTAGTACCGAGGGCTTGTTTAAGTGCGACACCTAAGGCAATACCAATGTCTTCAACAAGGTGGTGCTCGTCTATGTGTAAATCGCCTTTGGCTTTAATGTTTAAACCAATGTTTGCGTGCGTGCGAATTTGATCAAGCATGTGATCAAAAAAGCCAAGGCCGGTGTCTATGCTGCCATTTTTAGTTTGATCTAAGTTTATGGCTACATCAATTTGGGTTTCTTTAGTGTTGCGTGTAACACGACCTTCGCGGTTTGCAGTGGTCAATTTAGTTACTATTGCACTCCAATCGCCATCGTATAAAATACCTTCACAACATAAGTTTTGAGCAAGGCCAATATCAGTTTCGCGGTCGCCAATAACAAAAGAGCGTGCTAAATCTACTTTGCCTGAGCGCATAAGCTCGGTAAGTAAGCCTGTTTTAGGTTTACGGCAATCGCAGTTTTGCTCGTTAAAGTGAGGGCAAATTAATACTGTCTCAAAGTTAATACCTTGGCTTTGCATTATGTCCATCATTTTGTCTTGTGCAATATCAAAGTCAGCAGTAGGGAAGCTGTCTGTGCCTAAACCATCTTGGTTTGAAACCATCACTAAACGGTAACCTGCGGCTTGTAATTGTAATAACGCAGGAATAACGCCAGGTAAAAATGCTAGCTTTTCAAGGCTATCTACCTGTTTGTCGGTAATTGGCTCTTCAATGATAGTGCCGTCGCGGTCGATAAATAAATAGGGGTTACTCATGATACTTCGTTTCCTGCTAAAGATGCTGCGGTAGCTGGCGTTTGTAGGCCATCTAACCAAATTTTTACTTGTTCAAGTTCTTGTTCACTGCCAATTGAAATTCGTAGCCAGTCGTCTTCACCGTATAGCGTAAAAGCGCGCATAACCAAACCTTGCTCAAGTGCAATTTTAAAGTAGTTTTTATCGGCTAATTTTAAAGTAACAAAGTTACCTTCACCAGTGAGAATTTTTAATGCAGCAGGGGAGGCGTTTAGCCAATCTACTAATTTAGCTTTTAAGCTATTTAAAATAGTGACCTGGCGGCGCATTGATGTAATTGCATCGGGTGCAATTGCTTGCGCTGCAATACTTGCTACTACGCCCGATACCGGATACGGCGCGATGACTTTACGAATTGGCGTAAGTACACTTGCTTGTGCAAGGGTAAAGCCGGTTCTAAGTCCTGCTAGCGCAAAGGCTTTAGATAACGTACGCAGAACCACTACATTACTAAACTCATTAATAAGCTTAGTCGCGCTTTGCTCTGGGCAAAACTCTATATAGGCTTCATCAACAATTACTAGTGCTTTACCCGCAAGTGCTGTAGCAATCGCTTTTACTTTATCAAGTGGTGTTAGGCTGCCCGTTGGATTATTTGGGTTACAAATAAATACTAGTTTTGAGCTGCCAACAGCTGCGACTATTTCGTCAGCACTGCCACTTAATAATAATTCTTGGGTAAGCGCGTTAATACCAACGTTGTGTGTATCGGCGGTAACTTTGTACATACCGTAGGTTGGTAAAAATAGCGCAATACTATCTTTAGCTGGCTCACAGTATGTGCGCACTAAAAGCTCAATGCCTTCATCTGCGCCGCGCGTCATTAATACATTTCCGCTTTCAAGCTCTGTATAAGCGGCGTAACGGTCAATAACCAGTTGCGGTTGTGGATCAGGATAGCGATTTAAATCTTCAATACTCAGTTCAAGGTTTTTAGCATAAGGGCTTTCGTTAGCATTTAGCCACGTAGTACCGGTTAGCTTTTCACTTTTTGCAGAGCTGTATGCAGCAAGGGCTGCAATATTCTTAGGTAATAAGCTAGACGCTTGTGCGCTCTCATTGCTCATTTTTAATTGCCTCTAAACGAATTGAAACCGCATTAGCGTGGGCATCAAGGCCTTCTGCATCTGCAAGTGGTAAAATAGCTTTCGAAAGCTGCGTTAAACCACTTTTGGTAATTGTTTGCACTGTGTATGTACGAAAAAAATCAAGTAAGTTTAAGCTAGAATATGTTGCACTGTAACCATATGTTGGTAACACGTGGTTAGTACCTGATGCGTAATCGCCTGCAGATTCTGGCGTGTAGTCACCTACAAATACTGAGCCTGCATTTTTAATCTTATCTAGGTATGGTGTTGCATCGCCTAGTTGTAAAATTAAGTGCTCTGGCCCGTATTGCGCCGATACATCAAATGCTTGCTCAATTGAGTCAACTAAAATAAGTGAAGAGTTAGCCAGTGCTTTTTCGGCTGTGTCTTTGCGGCTTAAGTTAGCTAACTGGCGTGTAAGCGCCTGTTGAGTTTGTTCTATAATATTTTCGCTGTTACATAATAAAATAACTTGCGAGTCTGCGCCGTGCTCTGCTTGAGAGAGTAAATCGGCGGCTATAAATTCTGGGTTCGCACGTTCATCTGCAATAACTAATACTTCAGACGGACCTGCTGGCATATCAATTGCCATACCCGGTATAGTTTGCGCAACAAGCTGTTTAGCCATTGTTACAAAGCTATTACCAGGGCCAAATATTTTGTTCACTTTAGGAACCGATTCGGTGCCATACGCCATTGCTGCAATGGCGCCTGCGCCACCACTTTCTATTAACGTAGTGATACCGCACAACTTAGCTGCATATAAAATAGCAGGGTTAATGGCTTTATCACCTTGTACTGGTGTAGCAAGTACAACGGTTTTTGCGCCGCTTAATTGCGCCAATACACCCTGCATAATAACCGACGATGGCAGTGGAGCACTGCCACCGGGTACATAAATACCGACTGCTTCGATGGCTTGATATTTCAGTTCACATACAACGCCTGGTTGGGTCGATAATTTAATATCTTTTGGCAATTGCGCTTCGTGAAAACGTTTAACGTTTGCATAAGCAGTATCAATTGCGTATTTAAGCTCTGCACTTAGTGCTTGCTCTGATGCGTTAATTTCATCAAGCGGAACACATAAGCGAGGGTTAGATCTATTATCAAACTCTTTAGCCATGCTAAGTAAGGCTTTATCGCCTTGCTCTTTTACGTTAGCTAAAATAGTTTTGCATATAGCTTCAACCTTGGCACTGGCAGAAACTGCAGGGCGCATTAGCGCCGCTGCTTGTACTTGTGAAGATTCCTCATTCCAACGAAGCATGGCACTTACTCCATCATTTTTTCAATTGGCATAACTAAAATAGAGTTAGCGCCTAGGGCTTTTAACTGCTCCATTGTTTCCCAAAATAATGTTTCGCTGCTTACCATGTGAAGTGCTACGTATTCATCGTTACCCGCAAGGGCAAGTAGAGTAGGTTGACCAGAACCTGGTAAAATTTCACAAATTTCATCAAGTTTGTTTTTTGGTGCGTGTAGCATGATGTATTTGCTTTCTTTAGCTTGTCTAACACCACGTAGGCGCGGCATAAGCTTATTGATTAGTGCTAGTTTGTCAGCATCTTGAAGATCTTTATTTTGAATTAAACACGCGTTTGATTCTAAAATTGTTTCGCCTTGAATTAAGCCGTTAGCTTCAAGTGTTGCGCCAGTAGATACTAAATCACAAATTGCATCAGATAAACCCGCACGCGGTGCTACTTCAACAGAACCCGTAAGCATTACTGTACTTGCGTTAATGCCTTCGCGCTTTAACCACTGAGTTAAGATTTCTGGGTAGGTAGTCGCAATACGTTTGCCTTCAAACCAGCTCTTATCGCGAGCGCCAAGCTCTTGTGGCCATGCAAGTGCAAGACGACAGTAACCAAAGTCTAGTTTTGAAAGTTTAGTTACTTCACTTGGAACACCTTGTCGTTCACGTTCTGCTTGAACTTCTACTAGTACGTTTTCGCCAACTATGCCTAAGTCACATACACCGTCCATTACTAAACCCGGAATATCGTCATCGCGCACACGTAGTACGTCAATTGGCATATTAGTTGAGTGTGCAATTAAGCGTTGTTCACGAAGGTTAAGTTTAACACCTAACTGTTTTAGCAGATCTTGACAATCTTTAGATAGGCGGCCACCTTTTTGGATGGCGATACGTAGACGATTACTGTTGTTCATTATTCATTTTCCTTTAATTTAAAAACTAAAAACCCCGAGGGGAACCTCAGGGCGAAAATGAATCAATGTTATTTGAATCGCCAGAGGTTCCTTTTAGGAATAACCTCTCAGCGAAAGACCTGACAGGTTATTCCGGTGAATGGTGGTGATGATGTACTGTTGTCAGGTTTAAGCGCATTTTTTATCCTATGTAACTGCCCGTTGTTTTGTTAACGTGCAGTTGTTATCTGTTTAAATAAATTTCGCATTCATAAAAACATAAACAGCTATATTATGGCAAGTTTTTTTTAGCTTAATTAAAGCATATGTTATAACTGTCGATAATATTAAGGTAATAAGCGCAATTTTAGCGAATAATTGTTTGTTTATTATTCAAATTAAGCATTTTGACAATCAAACAGTTAAAATAAGGAAGTATGTATGGATATTATGATTCCTTATTTAGGAAGAATAACTAGGCTAGAAGTTGAGACAAAAAGTGCTTTTCATATTGCGGGTGTGCAAAGTGGCGCTGCGGCTGAAAAAGTTGAACTAGAGAATAAAAAAAGGCGTGAGTTACAAAAAAAGAAAAATCTCAATATGCTTGATGATCAAAATAATAAAAAAAAGTCTAACTTAGATGGGGACGAAAATCCCCATTTAGATACATGGGCATAGGTTACAGTTAATAGTTTAAAGTTATTTGTAGATTGCTAGAATTCAAAAAGGGAAGCCTATTTACTAGGCTTCCCTTTTTTGTTGAACTAATTACTTCTGGCTTTTACTTTTGAATATATAAAAGCTAAATATAGCGAATACACAAACTTGAGCCGCAATACCTTGCCATGTCGATTTTATACCAAGCCATGCAATATCAAAGCTCATTGGTAGCGGCGCAATACCTATTATGTCGGCCTCTTGTAATGCAATAACAGCTTTGCCCATAAGCACAAACGAGAGTGCAAATAATAGGTAAGTGGTAATGGCAAAAAACTTAGCAACCGGTAATTTAATTGAGTACTTAATTAATACCCACGTAATAATAGCCAGTATTGCTACAGCTATCGCAAAACCCGAAGCAATAGATGAATATTGAGCAGGCGAGCTTTGCGTTAATAAAGACTGATAGAACAGTACGGTTTCGAATACTTCACGGTATACGGCTATAAACGAAAGCCCTGCTAAACCCCATAATGTACCCGACTCAAGACGCTTATCTATATTGTCTTTGATGTATTTTTGCCATTGCTGCGCACTGGTTTTACTGTGCATCCATACGCCAACATACAGTAAAATTATAGCGGCAAACAATGCACCAGCACCTTCCATAACTTCGCGACTTGCACCACTTATTTCTATTAATGTTTGCGCCGCAGCCCACGTTAAACCACCTGCAAGAAGTGCGGTTACCCAACCAATATGTACATATTTAAGCGCGTCTTGGCGTTTAGTTTTAATAAGTACGGTCATAAGGGCAATAATAACTAAGAGTGCTTCTAGGCCTTCGCGTAGTAATATAACTAAACTTGCTGAGAGGAGTGCACCATCAGTTAGTTTGGTTTCGTTTAGCATGCTATCTGCTTTAGCGAGTTGAGCTAGCGCTGCACTTACTTTTTCGCCAACGATTGCAGTATCTTTCTCGTTTTTAAATGTTTGACGCAGGTTCATCAGTTGTACTTCGATGTTTTTACGCAAAGTTTCGTCGTAAGCATTTAAGTTGTTTTCAACAAGCTCAAAGCCATCTAGGTAAGCGCTAATTGCTAAATCACTTGCTTGTGAGTAATTGCCTTTAGCATGCGCGGCTTGCGCTGCAAGCAACTGTGTGCGAGTAACCGTTATCGGATTCTTTTTACCGGTAAATAGTTGCTCTGGATTACCACGAAGCCATTTAACGTAATGTGCTTGTGCTTCACTTTGACCTGCCGATAATTGTGCAGGGTTTAAGTTTACAATCTGCGAAGCGGTAATGTTTTGCTCTAGATTTTGTGGTTTTTGAACATCTTTAAATGCCAAGCTACCTACATAAAAAGCTAAAGACCAACGTTGTTGTTCATTAAATTGAGTAAAAGCAACCATTGGCGTGTCGTTAATACCGTTACTTACAGCGTCAAATAAACCCATTAATGAGCGGTTAGTTGCGCGTTCTTCATCGGTAAAGTTGGTAGGCTCTGGCGATAAGTTTTTTGCAAGCGGGCCGTCGCCTTGACCACTTGGGCCGTGACACATTGAACAGTTAGCAGCAAAAAGCGCTTTGGTTTGCTCAACAGGTAGTAGTGACGTAGGTAACGATAGCTGCGGCATAAAGACAAGAAGTGATTCACGAAGCGCAGAGCTTGCTGCGCGTACATCGGCAACGCTTGCTTTATTGGCAATCGCTGAATGCAAGGCTTTAGCTTGTACCTTTACTGTGTCGAACTCATTTGTTTGGCTTGATAGCTGTCCAGCTTGCTCAATAATAACGTGCGCAAATTCAGTCATTTCTTGATATTCGTCGGGGTCGAGTATTTCACCATTCCCAACAGCTGCTACGTAATCAACACCTACGTACTCTGCAAGCTGTGCAATTTGCTTTATTTTTATTTGTTGATCGGGTGAGGCAGAAACGCTAAAGCTTGCCGTCATCATGATCAAAAGTGCAAAAATGAAATTAAGCTGACGCTTGCTTACAGACACAAAGTTAATAAACATGTGAGAATTATTTATGGACATTGAAAAGCCCTGCAGAGGAAAAGCCAAAATTATAATTGTTTTCATTTGCATTTCAAGCAGATTAATTTAAACAAAGCAGATAAATAAAAAGGATAACAATTTATATAACTTTAAAGTGTTTTTGTAACACGAGAGTAACAGTAACCAAGTGATTTTTATAATAACTTGGTTACTGAATGTGTTGCAGACAAAGCATTTATTATTTGGCTTGCTCAGCTGACTTAATGCTGCTTTGAATAAGCGGCGAAATAGTTAAGCCTTGTACAATAATAGAAAATATAACCACAACGTAAGTAACAATAACGATTAAGTTATGTAGGTCTGAACCGCCTACAAAAACTTGCTCGCGTGGTATAGCTGCGGCCATTGCCAGTGCAAGGCCACCACGTAGTCCACCCCAGGTTAAAATTTTAACACTGTGTTTATCGTAAGTCCTAAAGCGTTTAAAAATTACAAATGGTGCGCCTACACTTATAAAGCGTGCAAGTAATACCGCAGGTACCATTAATAAGCCTAAACCTATTTCGCCAATAGTGATTGGCATAGTAACTATCAACATACCTATTATTAAAAACAGTAGGGCATTTAAAAAGCTGTCGGTTGCATGCCAAAAGTCTTTTACGTAGCGTGTGTCTTCAGGGCCTGTGCGCTCAGTTGCTTTAGTGCGGGTGATATTACCCATTAATATGCCGCTCGTTACCATAGCAAGTGCGCCAGATATTTCCCAAATATTTGCAGCAGCAAAACCTGCGGTAGGAATCGTTAAGGTAATTAATAAGCGAATGTTTACATCGCGGCTATTAATAATTAAAAAGTGGCCAACTAATGCAATGACTAAACCAAATGCAATACCCCCTATTGCATCAACAAAGAATAGCTCTGCTATGTCACCAAATTGTGCATCTGTGCCATAAAAAGCAACAGAAAATATAGTGGTAAATATAACTAAACCAATACCATCGTTAAATAGCGACTCACCTTCTACTTGAACTGAGATGCCTTCTGGCGCTCGCATTTGTTTAATAATAGCAAGTACAGCGATAGGGTCGGTTGGGCTAATAAGCGCACCAAACAGTAAACAATAAATAAAAGGGACATCAAAACCAAAAACTGAAAATAAATAAAAGCTCAAATAACCCACTATAAATGTGGAAGCAATGGTTGAAAACAATACCAGGGCAGTAATTTCCCACCGCTGCTTACGCAGGGCAAGTAGGTTTATTTCGAGCGCACCCGCATAAAGTAAAAACCCCAACATGCCTTTAAGTAGTAACTCGTTAAAGTCAATACTGGAAACAATTTGGGTCATTGCTAATGCGTTCTGATCGCCTAATAATTTTACTGCAATAATCAGTAATAAAGAAATAACCACAGAGCCGGTAGTAATGGCAATGGTAGTTTGCATTTTGAGGATGTACTGGTTTGCAAAGGCTATAAAAATTGCAATTGCAGAGAGAAAACAAATGAGGTACCAAGCATTCATTGATTAACCTTAACTATTTTTTAAACGACACACAAAAAGGAGGATTATAAACCCGCGTATGTTACTCCTGTAACTAGCAAGAGTCACAGTGTTTATGGCAATTTCGTTACTTTTTATTATGTCCAGTAGAGACATTTAGTTAACGTGAAATTGCCAGTGTTATCGATTGTAATTAAATTTTTAATGGCAGGTTTATAACTGCTTTTTCGTTTTTAATTTAACTAAAAAACGATGTTTTTGTGTGACTTTGTAGGTAAGAGTAACTTAATGTTTACACTTTGTTCCTTTTTGTTAGAGCTGTAGCCAAGATATTACTGTTAACCATTTGTAAATTTTGGGTTTAATTATTTATCTAATACTTTATTTGTAAATTAAATGTTTAATTTACAAAAAGTCAATTTGTAACATAAGCTGATCCCTTATCGGGGACAGGCGTTCTCGGTTAATACAAAAATACTACAAACTAAAAATCTAACGGAGCATAAACGTGAATTTATCTAAAATCACAATAGCAACTCTTGCTGCTTTTACATTAGTACAAGCGTCAAGTGCAGTAGCTGCGAATAAGAGATACCTAAACCAAGAAGCAGATCTAAGCAATGCAATGCAAAATAGTGCATCTTTTATTGCAATGCAGAGCCCGGATCAATTAGTGGGTTTAGGAGTAGGAAACAAACTAGTTGTATTAAAAGAAATAAAAAGCAATAACGGTGATACTACTCGTCGTTATCAACAAACTTACAATGGCTTGCCTGTAATTGGCGATACGTTAAGTCTAACGTTTAGCAGCAATGGTGAGTTAAAGCATGCGCACGGTGCAGCCGTATACGATATATCAAGTGATATAAATACGGTGGTGCCGAAGCTCAATCAAAAGCTTGCCATTGCTAAAGGTTTACAAAAATCATCGGCAGCAGCCAAATCGGTTGGACTAAAAAAACACAACGAAAAATCACAACTAGCCATTTGGGTAGACAATCAAAGTAAAGCGCATCTAGTATACGAGGTATCTTATGTTACTTATGGAAGTAATCCATCTCGTCCATATCAAATCATTGATGCGAACTCGGGTGAGCTATTATTTAGCTTAGATAACCTACAACATGCCGATGCTACAGGCCCTGGTGGTAACTTAAAAACAGGGAAGTACATTTACGGCACTGACTTTGATAATTTAGACGTTAGTCAGTCAGGTAATAATTGCACGATGAATAACGCGAATGTTCGTACGATAAACTTAAATGGCGGCACAAGTGGAACGAGTGCTTATTCATTTACATGTCCTGAAAATACATTTAAGGAGATAAACGGCGCGTATTCACCACTCAACGATGCACATTATTTTGGCAATGTAATTTTTAATATGTATAACGACTGGATCGGTACACCTCCATTTTCGTTTCAGCTAAAAATGCGAGTGCACTATTCAAGTAACTATGAAAATGCATTTTGGGATGGCAGTGCAATGACATTTGGCGATGGCCAAAACACTTTTTATCCACTTGTTAGCCTTGATGTGTCGGCCCATGAAGTTAGCCATGGATTTACTGAGCAAAACTCAGGACTTGTTTATAGCGGAAAATCTGGTGGCTTAAATGAAGCTTTTTCAGATATGGCAGGTGAAGCCGCTGAATTTTACATGAAAGGCACGAATGACTGGTTAGTTGGTAAAGACATATTTAAAGGCAATGGTGCATTGCGCTACATGAATAACCCAACGCAAGATGGTAATTCAATAGACAACCAATCAAGTTATTACTCAGGTATGGATGTTCATAATAGTTCTGGCGTATTCAATAAAGCATTTTATAACTTAGCGACCACACCAGGTTGGGATACTAAAAAAGCATTTATTGTAATGACGAGAGCAAATCAGCTTTATTGGAGCGCAAGCACAAACTGGGATTTAGCAGGCAATGGTGTAATGGATGCTGCTTGTGATTTAAATTACGATCCTAGTGATGTTCAAGCCGCGCTGAATGCGGTGGGTGTCAGTTCTAACTTAAGCTCAGGCAGTTCGTGTGGTTCGACTCCACCAAGTGATGACGAAGCCCTAAGCAATGGTGTAACTCGCACTGGGATAAGTGGCTCAGCTAAAGAGCAACTTTTCTTTACGTTGGAGGTGCCTGCTGGCGCAAGCAATTTAACGTTTAACACGAATGGCGGCACTGGTGATGCAGATCTTTATGTACAGTTTGCATCTAAACCAACGTTAAATAACTTTGATTGCAAAAGTACAACCTCATCTAGCACAGAAAGCTGCTCAATTAGTAATGCTCAAAGTGGAACTTACTATGTGATGGTGGAAGCGTGGAATGAAATCTCTGGCGTATCCTTAACAGGTAGTTACGATGGAGGCACTGGCGGCGGTGTTACACCAATTAATAAAACGCAAAGTAATGTAAGCGTTGCCTCTGGTAGCTGGACCCGTTTTACACAAACGCTAGGGGAGGGCTATTCTGCACTTGATGTGACTATTTCTGGTGGCACTGGTGATGCGGATTTATATGTGAACTTTGGTTCGGCTTCAAGTACAAGCACTTATCTTTGCCGCCCATATAAAAATGGCAATAATGAAAGCTGTTCTATTGATAACCCACAAGCGGGTACATGGTCAATAGACTTACGAGGCTATAGTACGGCTAATGGTATAACGCTAAGTATTTCAGCGAATTAAACTAACTTTAAGGGAGCATGAGCTCCCTTTTTTATAGCTTGAAGTTGTATTTTATAACAAGAGATACTTATGAATAATTCAATTAAAGTAGTGGTGTTTAGTGCGTGTACCTTTGTGAATGCTTTTCAATCGCACGCACAAGGTAATGACAGTGTTTGGGTGAGTATTGACCCCGTTGCTGCAAAACATTATCAGCAAAATCAAAGAGCACTCTCACGAAATGAGCAAATATTAAGCGTACAAAATACAAAGCTCAATACTGTAAATTTACTAAAGGTAGAAAAGCAAAATATTGCACAACTGAGCGAGTTTATGCACCATAACTATAATCGTTGTGGTGGGTTTGTTGCTCATGATTCGTTAACAGAAGCTAAACAGTATACCGACCAGCTAGCATCAGTTCAAAATCAGAAAATAAGTACAGCTTTTGCTTACTCCATTGATAATAGCCAAACAGTGCAAGGGTTAATTAATCAGATAAGCGCTAATAACTTAACGAATACAGTGAATACTTTAACTAATTTTAATAATCGTTATTACACATCACAAACAGGCGTTGATGCATCCCAGTGGCTAAAAGGCTATTGGCAGCAACTGACAAGTTCACGAAGTGATATTTCGGTAGATTATTTTACACATAGTTGGTCACAATCATCAGTGCTTGTGACTATTAACGGTAATGAAGAAGCGGATGATATTGTGATTATTGGCGGGCATTTAGATTCCATAAATCAATCTAATCCAAGTAATGGACGCTCACCTGGCGCCGATGATAACGCGTCAGGCATTGCAGTACTAACCGAAGCTCTTCGCGCTGTGGTAGAGCAAAACTATAAGCCGCAAAAAACCATTAAAATTATGGCCTTTGCTGCTGAAGAAGTGGGTTTAAGAGGCTCCAAAGATATTGCTTCTGCATTTAAATCTCAGGGAAAAAATGTTGTTGGTATGGTGCAGTTTGATATGACAGGTAACAATGGCAGCAGTGAAGATATAGTAATGATGACTGACTACACAACTGCGGCTCAAAATCAGTATTTAGGTCAGCTAATTACGACTTATTTACCTGATATTACGTACGGATTTGATCAGTGTGGTTATGGTTGCTCTGATCATGCATCCTGGTATCAACAAGGTTTTGCTGCATCGATCCCTTTTGAATCGAGAATGAACGATATTAATACGTTAATTCATACTGAAAATGACGAAGTGTTTGATGCTGATCATGCCAGTAAATTTGCAAAACTTGCTGTTAGTTACTTGGCCGAAATGGCCAAAAATGCGGGAGATGTAGCTCCGCCTGCTAACAATGAGCTACAAAATGGTGTAACAGTATCAGCAATAACGGCTAATGCTAAGGCACAACTTATTTATACGTTGCAAGTACCAAATAATGTTAGCGATTTAAATTTTACTACAGCAGGTGGAAGCGGAGACGCAGATTTATATGTAAAATTTAATACGCCTCCCACACTTAATAGCTTCGATTGTAAAAGTACAACATCAACAAGTAGCGAAAGTTGTGATATTAGCAGCCCTCAAGTCGGTGTTTATTATGTAATGTTAGAAGCATGGAACGCGATAGCGAATGTTTCTCTCAAGGGAAGTTACAATGAAGCTTCGATTATTGAGCCGATAAACACGGTAGAGGCAAATGTTAATGTATCGTCAGGGAACTGGACTAGATTCATACAAGATTTAGGCCCCGGGTATTCCTCACTGAATGTAAGCATGTCCGGCGGTACGGGTGATGCTGACTTGTATTTAAATTTTAATAATCAATCATCTGAGTCGGTTTACTTGTGCAGGCCTTATAAAAATGGCAATGCTGAAGCGTGCAGTATTACAAACCCTCAAGAAGGTAAGTGGCACATAGATTTAAAAGGTTATAGTGTGGCAAGCGGCATGACCTTAACCATTAGCGCTCGATAGCTATAACTACAGTTCAGGTTAAATAAGGGGAGCTAGGCTCCCTTACTTATAAAATAACGCCTATCACTTAATTACTTGCCCTTGATGTTTAGCTTACGTAAAATCGGCGTATTATTTATTTTAAAGTGATTGGTATTATCAAACAGCTGTTTAGTGCAACCGGACCTTTGGCGTTATCGTTAGATGGATATACGCCTCGTCAACCACAAATTGATATGGCTGTAGCCGTTGCTGATGCATTAAAAAACAGTTCGCAATTGGTTGTTGAAGCAGGCACGGGTACAGGTAAAACATTTGCATATTTAGCCCCAGCACTCAAATCAAAAGGCCGAACGATAATATCGACAGGTTCTAAAGCTCTCCAAGAGCAACTTTATCACCGCGACTTGCCTCAATTAGTAAAAGCGCTTAGTGCATCTAAAAAAACCGCCTTATTAAAAGGGCGTGCCAATTACTTATGTACTTACCGACTAAATCAGCATGTTGCGCATGTACCTACTGACGACTCCGACGTAATGCATCAACTAGCCATGGTGGCTAAGTTTGCCAGTGAAACCCAGTCGGGCGATTTAGCCGATTGTATTGGTATAGAAGAAGACGCCAAAGTACTGCCTTATGTCAATTCAACAGCCGATAATTGCTTAGGCAAAGAATGCCCAGACTTTCAAAGCTGTTATATACGTAAAGCGCGATTAACAGCAGCTGATGCTGATGTGGTTGTTATTAACCATCATTTATTTTTTGCTGACATGGCCGTAAAAGAAAGTGGCTTTGCTGAGCTTATGCCAAAAGCCGATGCGTATATATTTGATGAAGCCCATCAGTTAAGCGAAATTGCCAGTGACTATTTTGGTGAAAGTGTAAGTACTAAAAAGCTGGTGGATTTAATTAATGATTTACGTGCTATTTATAGAGCCGAAATTCCCGATATGCTACAACTTGGTAAAAGCTTAAATAAGCTTGAAACAAGCGTTGCTGATTTACGATTACAGTTTGGTGTTGATGGCAGTAGAGGCGATTGGCGAGAAAAGCTAAGCGATAAACAAATATGTGCGGCACTTCATCGTGTTATCAGTGATTTAGATTTTGTTTATCAAGTACTTAAACTTTGCCTAGATAGAAGCGATAAAATAGAGCACCCGTTTGAGCGTGCATTGGCATTTAAAGGGCAGTTAGAACGCGTTTTTGATACGGCTCAAACCGGTTTTAGTTACTGGTATGAAACAACGCGCCGTTATTTAACGATTAATATAACGCCATTAAATGTATCAGCTAAATTTGCTCAAATGATGCAAGACACGGGCGCAGGCTTTGTATTTACATCAGCTACACTTTCGGTCGACAACAAACTAGAGCATTTTAATGCAAGCCTTGGTTTAAAACCAAAGCAAAGCATGATGGTAGATAGCCCGTTTGATTACCCTAATCAGGCGCTGCTGTGTTTACCGCGTTACTTACCAGAATCGCACGCTGATAATATGCCCCATGCAATTGTAAAATTAACACTTGAGCTTATAAAGTCAGCGCAAGGGCGTTGTTTTGTGTTATTTACCAGCTATCGAATGATGCACTTAGTTGCCGAAGGACTCACCACACAAATAGACTACCCAGTTTATATGCAGGGGCAAATGTCTAAGCGTATTATTTTAGAGAAATTTACCCGCCATGGTAATGCAGTATTACTCGGCACGGCTTCTTTTTGGGAAGGCGTTGATGTACGCGGTAGCACGTTAAGCTGTGTTATTATAGACAAATTGCCATTTGCGGCCCCTGATGATCCATTGCTTCAAGCTAAAATGCAAGATTGCCAAATGCAGGGGAAAGACCCTTTTTCACACATACAATTACCGCAGGCTGTTATTGCGCTAAAACAAGGTGTAGGGCGTTTAATTCGAGATAGTAAAGACAAAGGCGTACTTGTAATATGCGATAATCGCTTAGTTACACGCCAATATGGCCAAGTATTTTTAAAAAGCTTACCGCCGATGCGCCGCACGCGAAGCTTAGAAGATGCCAATACATTTTTAAAACAAATTAATTAGAGTAATAAAATGATCAAAAGTAATATTCTTGCCCTTGATGCTTCAACAGAAGCACTTTCAATTGTTTTACATTTTCAGGGCCAAACATTTCATCATTTTGAAGAATGTCCGCAGCAGCACAGCCAAAAAATATTGCCACTTGTGGATGAGCTGTTAACTAAAGCAAACTGTAAATTAAAAGATTTAGATGTCATTGGTTTTGGGCAAGGCCCGGGCAGTTTTACTGGTGTACGTATTAGTGTAGCAATAGCACAAGGTTTAGCGTATTCAACTAACTTGCCGCTTGTAGGTGTGTCTACTTTGGCTATTATGGCGCAACAAGCGTTTGAGCAAAACGACAGCCTGAGTGTTTACCCAAGCATAGATGCGCGTATGGGGGAGATATACTTTGCACATTACCAAGCGCAAAATAATTTAATGCTTTTAGTTAACCAAGAATGCGTTATAAAACCTGATTTACTAAATAATGATTATATAGCGACTACAGAGCCATCTGTAGCGGTGGGCACGGGCTTTAAAACTTACCCTGATGCGCTTAATGATTTTGAAAATGTGACAATTAATACTGATATTACATTGCCTGATGCGCGTTATATGTTAGCGCATGTTGAAGCCGCGTTTTTAGCGAGTGACGTTGTAAAAGCGAGTGACGCTCAACCTAAATATGTGCGCGATACGGTAACGTGGAAAAAGCTACCAGGACGTGAGTAATCATATTATTTGCAAATTGGTTGTTTTTAAATCATAATTTTATGCAATATTAAGGTTGGAGACGCGTAATGACGCTGCCTATTGGTTCAGGTTTTTTTACCGGAGATATTCCGGGTAGGGTTAGCCCTACTAAAGTTGTTACTAATAAACCACAGAGTTTATTAGACCAGCCGGCTGCACAAAAAACGAATACCGATTATGTAAAAAGCAGTGTTGAGGGCGTCGAACTGGCTAATCAACTGTTTAAAAGCAGTGCTAAAAGCAATGAATACAGCCAAACAATTTACGACCAACCGACAGCTCAAGTAAGTAAAGCGATTTCTACTTATACTGAATTTGCTAATTTAGAGCGCCGAGCAGAAGTACAAAATTTAATAGGCGTTGATATATACGCTTAAAGCTCATTCAAACCTTTTAGATAAATACAGCGATAAAATTCAATAAAAAGCCCGAACATTCGTTCGGGCTTTTTGTGTTCAAAACGAGGTGGAATTTACTGTTCAATAAAGCCGATTAGTTTATCTGCAATATCAGTATTATTTTGTGAACCAATAAATTGATCACTGCCTTTACCATAGGCAAATACTTGAACGTCTACAGCGGTGTGTCCGCCGGTTGTCCAGCCAGTAAAGCTCGCATCACTAATAATACTTTTAACAGCTAAATTAAGCGTTTTTTCGCCCATTTTTTTAGCTTGCTCAAGTTTGATTTGGTTTTCCGTTGTAAATTCAATATTGGTGTTAGCAGTCCATACTGGTTTTAAGTCTTTAGACTCCATAAGTTTGTCTGTCAACTTACTAGCTGTTGCCTTAACACCCTTAATTACGTCTGTTTCCCATTTGAATTGACCGTGCGAACCAATAGTTAAGCCGCCCGTTGAGTGATCGGCTGTAACTACAAGTATAGTATCTTTATTTTTATCAACGTACGCTTTTGCTTTTTCGATTGATTTAGCAAAGTCGTCCATTTCAGCCATCGCACAGGCTATATCGTTAGAGTGACCACACCAATCAATTTGGCTGCCCTCAATCATCACAAAAAAGCCTTTTTCGTTCTGGTTATCTAGTAAACCAAGCGCTTTAGATGTTAACTGAGTAAGGCGAGTTGGGTTCATATCAAGTGCAAATGGCAGGCCTTTGCTTGCATACAAACCTATGGCAGGTATTTGTGTAATTTGGCCCAGATTATTAATATCGTCACCGTATTGGTAACCTGCCGCTTTAAATTCTTCAACTAAATTACGGTCATCTCGAATAAAATATTTAGTACCGCCACCGAGCATTAAATCAACGGGTAATTTACCAGCAATCTTATTATCAATATAATCGTTGGCAATATCATCGTAGTTGTAACGAGATTCATTGTGAGCTGTAAAGCTAGCAGGCGTTGCATGGTTTATTTGTGACGTTACAACAAGCGCTGTTGTCATACCGCGCTCTTTTGCTATTTCAAGCATAGTTTTAACTGGTTTTTTATCTGTATCTACAGCAACCGCGCCATTATAACTTTTATGACCGCTACTAAGCGCTGTAGCACCCGCTGCACTGTCTGTTACATAAGTATGGTCGTCAGGGTAGGTATGAGCCATGCCTTTTAAAATGGTGTCAAAAACTGTGCTTTCTACTTTTTTTGTTGCAGGGTCATCTTTAAAATAGCGATAAGCCGTGGTGTAAGCCGGACCCATGCCGTCACCAATCATATAAATTACATTTTTAGGTGCTGATTCTGCGTAAGCACCAGTAGCGGTGCATAAAAGTGCCAATAAGCTGATCTGTTTTTTCATGGTTGTACCTTATGAGTGTACCTTATTTAATAGCCGCTGATATTGTATACAGATAGGATGATAAATAAATGAATATCTGAGATATTTATAATTTATACTTTGATTTTATATACATAGAATTGTAGTTAACACTGTTAGTTCTATTTATTTAAATTATACTAGGGCCTGTATATCTTTCGAGGTTAAATTTGCAGCAGTGTGTTTGGTATTTAGGCAAGGCAGAGCCTATGTAGTGTGGTTATTCCCCATAAATTGGCGATAACACAGCATAAATACCAAACACGCGCTGCCTGAAGGTTCGTCCTAGGGACGATTAACTCTTTGTTGCTCGGCTTTTACTTAGCCCACTAGGTTACAAACCTCGCGCCGTGATTAAATCGTCCCTAGTTAGAACAAATTTTAATCCAGAAAGGTTAACAGGCCCTAGCTATAAGCTATCTATACATGGTGCTCTCACCTTTTATTTGTTTAGAAGGAACTCAAAATTAATATGTAAAAAAATTTTGCTTATTACGCACTTTTTAAGTTATTGAAAATATTGAGTTTGGTTTTCTACTTAGTGCTATATTTGTTACCATGAAGATAATTGGATAGTAAATCTGGCACCATTTTATAAGTTAGTGGTCTGACAACTTGTATGCTATAAATAATGATGCTCTAAATTGAGAAAGGACTTACCGTGCAGCCGTTTAATATTGAAACCAATAATTTAAATATTCATGGCTTAAAAGTAGGTTCAGGGAACGAAGTAGTCATAGCGTTGCATGGGTGGTTAGACAACTGCCATAGCTTTATGCCAATGTTAAACAACGTTAACCCAAAGCACACTTGGTATTGCATTGACTTTGTTGGGCACGGTTTATCGTCTTGGCGAAGTGATGATGCACACTATTATTTTGTTGATTATATTGATGATGTGTACCAACTTATAAATGCGCTTGGTGTTAAAAAAGTACATTTAGTAGGTCATTCAATGGGAGCTATGGTTGCAGGACTTTTTGCTAGCTGCTTTAGCGATTATGTAAAGTCTGTTACCTTTATTGAGGGAATTGGTTGTGTTACAACCCTTAGTGAAGGTGTGTGTGAACAGTTAAAAAGTGCGGTACTTAATAGAGCGCGTTTAAAAAATAAAAAGTCGAGAATTTATAAATCGAAAGAACTTATTTATGAAGCACGCGCTCAAACAACCGATTTAAATAGTGATCTTATTACGCTCTTAATGCAACGTAATATAAAACAGGTTCTAGATGGTTTTGCGCTAGCAACAGATCCAAAGCTCAAAAATCACTCAGGTTTTAGGTTTAATGAGGCGCAATGTATTGGTGCAATAAAAGATTTAATTGCACCATGCCAATTAATTTTAGGTAACGAAGGTTATTCGTTTGTAAAACAAAATTTGGCAAAGTATATTAGTTATTACAACAGCTTGAAGGTCATTAATATAGATGGTGGGCATCATTGCCACATGCAAAGCAGTGAACTATGTTTTGAGCATATTCAAGACTTTATGCTGCAAAATGGTGCATGTTAATTGTAAGTTTACGTAAAATGTGGGATTATTCCTGCATTAGAGTATTTGCTCAATTGTTAAAGTGCCTTACTTAGATTAAGGTTAATAAAAATATAATTATAAACAGGGGCTAAGAGTGGAAAAAATCTGGCTTAAGCGCTACCCAGAGGGTATGCCTGAAACAATCGATCCTGAGCATTACAACTCGTTACTCGAAGTGTTCGAAAAAAGTTTTAGTGATTACACCAATTTACCTGCATTTACGAATATGGGTAAAACGATGTCTTACGATGAAATAGATACAGCAACAAAAAAAGTTGCTTCCTATATTCAAAATGATTTGGGTCTTAAAAAAGGCGACAAAGTTGCCGTAATGATGCCTAACTTACTACAAACACCAGTCACAATTTTAGGTGTTTTGCGTGCAGGTTGTGTGGTTGTAAATGTTAACCCACTTTACACAGTACGTGAATTAGAGCATCAGCTAAAAGACTCTGACACTACGGCTATTTTCATCCTAGCAAACTTTGCTGACACACTTGAAAAGTCACTTGCTCATACTGATGTTAAGCATATTGTGGTCACCCAAGTAGGCGATATGGTTGGCGGGCTTAAAAAGCATATAGTTAACTTTGTTGTGAAGCACATTAAAAAAATGGTGCCAAAGTTCAACTTGCCTAACACAATTAAATTTTCAGACGTTCTAGCTGCAGATGAAGCTAAATATACGCGTCCTGAAATGAGCTTGTCTGATCTTGCTTTTTTACAGTACACAGGTGGCACAACAGGTGTATCTAAAGGGGCAATGCTGAGCCATGGCAACATGGTTGGTAACCTTCAACAAGTTTCAGGTTGTTTAGACAAAGTGTTAAATCGTGGTACAGAAGTCGTTGTTACTGCTTTACCGCTTTATCATATATTTGCTTTAACAGCTAATTGCCTAACATTTATGAAGTACGGTGGTTTAAATATATTAATTACAAACCCACGAGATATGCCTGGTTTTGTTAAAGAGCTGGGTCAACATAATTTCACAGCTATTACCGGTGTTAATACATTATTTAATGGTTTATTAAACACACCAGGTTTTGCTGAACTTGACTTTAGCCATTTAAAAATGTCTTTGGGCGGCGGTATGGCCGTTCAACGTCCTGTTGCTGAAAAATGGCAAAAAGTGACTGGTTCAAAATTAATGGAAGGTTATGGCCTTACAGAATGCTCTCCTTTAGTTACTATTAGTCCTTTTGATTTAGAAGCATATAATGGCTCTATTGGTTTGCCCGCGCCTAACACTGATATTAAATTGGTTTTAGATAACGGCGAAGAAGCAGCTAAAGGTGAGCCTGGCGAGCTTTGTGTTAAAGGCCCTCAGGTAATGGTTGGCTATTACAAGCGACCAGATGCAACCGCTGAATGTTTAAAAGACGGCTGGTTTGCTACAGGTGATATTGCGACTTATGATGATGAAGGTTTCTTCTTTATTGTAGATCGTAAAAAAGACATGATTATTGTATCTGGCTTTAATGTTTTCCCTAATGAGATTGAAGAAGTAGTGGCTATGCACGAAGGTGTGCTTGAAGTAGCTGCTATCGGTATTCCTCATGATGTAAGTGGTGAACAAGTTAAAGTTTTTGTTGTGAAAAAAGACCCTTCTTTAACTGAAAAAGATATAATAAGTCACTGTCGTGATAATTTAACTAATTACAAGGTCCCCAAGCTGGTAGAGTTTAGGGATGAGTTACCTAAAACTAACGTAGGTAAGATACTCCGAAGAGCCTTGAAAGATTAGCAACCTATAAAAAAGCCGACATATGTCGGCTTTTTTATTGTAGGAGATTAAGTGCAATACCAATTGATTGAAACCCAGAATCAACTTAATACATTTGTTGAGCAAATTAAAAATAAACCCGTTTTAGCCATAGATACTGAGTTTATGCGTCGTCGTACTTTGTATCCAGAAGTTGCACTTATCCAAGTTTTTGATGGTGAGCATTTAGCGCTTATTGACCCATTAGCGGAACTTTCACTATTTGATTTTTGGGAAATACTTAAAGATCCTGCAGTTTTAAAAGTACTGCATTCTCCTTCAGAAGATATTGAAGTTTTTCAAAAGTACGCAGGCTTTGTCCCAGCCCCATTATTTGATACACAATTTGCGTTGCAGCTACTCGGTGAAGGTAACTGTATGGGTTTTGCTCTTATGGTAAAAGAGCTGCAAGGTATTGAAATAGATAAAAGCGAGTCACGCACTAACTGGCTGCAACGCCCGTTAACTAAAAAACAATTAGACTACGCGGCTGCTGATACTTTTTACTTATTACCGTGTTTTGAGCTGATTATCGATCGTATTAATGCCGCTGGCTTCTTTGACATTGTAATAAACGAAAGTGAATTGATTGCCAAAAAACGTGCATTTCAAACACCTGACGAGCTTTTATATAAAGATATTAAAAATGCATGGCAACTTAAACCGCACGAACTAGCGGTGTTAAAAGAGCTTGCTGTATGGCGAAGAAATAAAGCTATCAAGAAAAATTTGGCGCTTAATTTTGTGTTAAAAGAACATAACATGACTGAAATTGCCAAACGTGGTCCTTCAAGTTTAAACGCTCTACGTCAAATTCCAGGGGTTGAAGCTATTGAAGTTAATCGCTCTGGTGTAGATATAATAAAGTGTATTGAAGCTGCCAAAGAAGTTCCAGATGCTCAGCACCCTGATGTACTTAAGCGCTTAATTGATTTTCCTACTTATAAAAAAGTAGCAAAAGATATAAAACAAAAAATCACTAAAGTAGCTAAAGAACACAATATACCAGAAGATGTTATGGCCTCTAAAAAGCAAGTCAATCAACTGATTAGTTGGAATTGGAAGTTAACTAATGAGCAAAAACAGAGTCATATAAAGCCTGATTTACTTAGCTCTTGGCGATATACCTACGTTAAAGACGCTTTAAAAGAATGGGATACTTAAGACTAAATATTTTCTTTAACTGTGTAATACTTATCTATAGTTTTTGTGTTACATAGTTAAAAGTTTTAGTTGCATGAAGGGGATTGAAACGTAGATATTTAGAAAGTTATTGCGAAAATAAAGAGGGCGCTTATAAAGCGCCCTTTCTTCAATTACTTCTTTTCTTCATCAGGTAGTGTAACGTTTAGCTCAAGTACGGCTAAATCGTCTTCGTTCTGATCAAACTGAACCTGAACTGCATCACTACTTACATTCACGTATTTACGGATCACATCTAAAATATCTTGTTTTAATTGTGGTAAGTAATCCGGTGTCCCTCGTTGAGAACGTTCATGCGCGACTATAATCTGCAATCGCTCTTTTGCAAGTGACGCACTGTTTTTCTTTTCCGAGCGGAAGTAGTCAAGTAAAGACACGTTAACCTCCAAAAATCCGTTTAAATAAGCCTTTTTTCTCAACGTCTAAGAAGCGAAAATCGACGGTTTCACCTAGTAAGCGGTTAATTGCATCAGAATAAGCTTGACCTGCATCAGATTCTGTATCCAATATAACAGGTTGGCCTGAGTTTGAAGCACTTAATACCGCTTGCGATTCAGGAATAACCCCTAATAATGGGATTGACAGAATATCTTGCACATCTTCTACCGATAGCATTTCACCTTTTTCAACACGACTAGGATTATAGCGTGTTAATAGTAAGTGTTCTTTAATGTTTTCTAGGCCTTCTTCAGCACGTTTTGATTTGCTGTGTAAGATACCTAAAATACGATCCGAATCTCGAACTGACGACACTTCTGGATTTGTTGTCACGATTGCTTCGTCAGCAAAGTACATTGCCATCATAGCGCCAGCTTCAATGCCTGCTGGTGAATCACATACAATGTAATCAAAGTCTTCTTTTAATTCGTTTAATACGCGTTCAACACCTTCACGAGTTAATGCGTCTTTATCACGAGTTTGTGAAGCGGGTAGTAAAAATAATTTATCTACACGTTTATCTTTAATAAGCGCTTGGTTAAGGTTTGCCTCACCATTAATTACGTTTACAAAGTCATAAACAACACGGCGTTCACAGCCCATAATTAAATCTAAGTTACGTAAACCAATATCAAAGTCGATAATAACTGTTTTATAGCCTTTTAACGCTAAGCCTGTGCCAATTGCAGCACTTGATGTTGTTTTACCAACACCGCCTTTACCTGAGGTAACGACAATTACTTTTGCCATGAGATTTATCCTTTAACCAAAGCTGAAATTTCTAATGATTCGTCTTTTTGTTGTATTTGCACTGCATTTCCCCAGTGTTCACCTTGTAGCGAATCACTGATCCAGTAGTTACCATCTATTGAAACCAGTTCGGCTTCAAGTTTTTGGCAAAAAATGTGTGCTTTTTTAAACCCTTTTGCGCCTGCAATAGCGCGACCGCGCAACGTGCCATATATATGGACATTACCATCGGCAATGACTTCAGCACCGTGACTTACCGCGCCAAGTACTATCAAATCCCTGTCCTTTGCATAAACTTGTTGGCCAGAACGAACGGTACCGCTAATAATTTGCGCCGGCAAATGCACTGTTTTTTCTACAATAGACGTATTAGCCTCCTGTTTAACAGGTTCGTTCTTAACGTCTTGTGAATAATTTAAAACAGATAAGCCAGCAGCTTTTGCCTGAGTGTGTTGCTCATCTGAGCCATTACACACACCAACTGCATTAAAACTCATGCGCTCAATTAGTGATTTTAAGTGAATAAAATCGAGCGGACTGTTTTTAATTTCCATTAAATTAACAACAATGGGGGCACCTTCAAAAAACCTAGGCGCTTGGGCTATTTTTACATACAGTTGTTCTGCTAAAAGGTTTATATCAGTACTATAAAGATGCAAAACTGATAACGTAAAAAGATTCCCTTTTAACTCAAAAATTTGGTCCGACATACACGCTCAATTGAATTGTCTGATTAGAAATTAATTTTAGATAAACGTAGGCTGAATGAGGCCTTTGATGAAATTTCTAATCTAATTTTTCTAACTTATTATTACTCTCATGTTATAGTGTGCAGCATTGTTAAGCAAGAATTTATGGGGCCATAATGTTAACTGCAGTGTATAAAAGTAAGAAAAAAGCGGATGCGTTCTTATTTGTCGAGAAAAGAGATGATTTTAGCAAAGTTCCGGAACCTTTAATGACTATGCTTGGTCAACCTCATTATGTGATGATTATCAACTTAGCAAAACGTGAGCATTTAGGCGGGTCTGATTTAGAAGTTGTAAAAGCTGAGTTAAGTGATAAAGGCTATTATTTACAACTACCTCCACCAGAGCAAAACTTGTTAAGTGAACTTAGAAAGCAAAATGGAGCCGATAGTGATTAAGAAGCTGGCAGTTATATTGTGTGGCGTATGTTTAAGCTCATCTGTGATGGCAAAAACACAGGCCGAATTTCAAGATTATTTATCTAATTTAAAGCAAGAAGCCATTGCAAAAGGCTATGAAGCCAAATTAATTGATGATGCTTTTGCAACAGCAACGTATAAAGAAAAAGTGGTTTCGGCTGATAAAAACCAGCCAGAAGTAAAAGAAACCCTTGAAACGTATTTACCAAAACGCGTACCACAGTGGAAAATAGACCGCGCACGCAAGCTTTATGCAGAAAACAAAGATGTACTTGAAAAAGTAGCGAAAGAGTTTGGCGTACAAGCACGCTTTATAGTGGCACTATGGGGACTTGAAAGTAACTTTGGCGCTATTCAAGGTGGCCATAATGTTATTTCGTCACTTGTTACACTTGCTTTTGATGGACGCCGAGAAGCGCTTTATAAACGCCAACTTTGGGCTGCACTCGACATTTTAAAATCGGGCCACATAACGCTTGATAAATTTAAAGGCTCATGGGCAGGCGCAATGGGGCAAACGCAATTTATGCCAACTTCATTTAATGCTTACGCGGTTGATTACAATAATGATGGCCGTAAAGATATTTGGACCACAAAGGAAGATGCTTTTGCTTCAATTGCTAACTATTTAAAGCAAGAAGGCTGGAACGACTCTCTTACGTGGGGTCGCCAAGTACAGTTACCTGAAAACTTTGATAGTAAATATGTTTTGGTGCGTGGTACAAAAACGCGCAAGCAGTGGTTAGAATACTGGAATGATTCTGAGCGCTCATTAGCTGATTGGCAAGCACTGGGTGTACGTAAAGCCGATGGCTCTGATTTACCTAATGTGGACGTACGTGCTGCGCTGGTTATGCCTGATGATATAAATGGCCGTATGTACTTAGCGTACGATAACTACAAAGTGTTTATGCATTGGAATCGCTCGTATTACTTTGCTACTAGCGTAGGTTACTTGTCGGATAGAATTGGTTATCCAAAAATCTAATTTTTAAAATATACCTATAAATAAAGCCGCAATTGCGGCTTTATTCTTTTTTGAATATCTTATCTTTTAAGTCAATAACTTTACCAATTCCAGAACCTAGCTTCATCAGTTTATTAAGTTGCTCTGGCGTTAAACGTTGCAGCTCTGATGACCATTTAGTGACGGTTTCAAGCAGGTTGTGAATTTCCCCCATTTGTTTTTGTGCGTAAAGTTCATCGTCGTTACTGGCTTCGTCTAATAAGTTATCGCGTAGTAATGTTAAGGTGGGCTCAATTTCGCGCTTCTTACGTTCTTCAAATACGCGATTAGCCATATCCCAAATATCGCCAGCAGGGGCGTAGTACTCTTTTCGATCGCCAGGGATATGCTGCACTTTAATTAATTGCCACGATTGCAACTCTTTAATACCCATGCTTACATTACCGCGAGAAATACTAAGCGCATCTGCAATCTCATTGGCTGTCATTGGATTTTTAGTAATAATCAGCAAACCACACATTTGCCCAATCGTACGATTGAATCCCCAGCGGCTGCCCATCTCACCACAATGCATTACAAAGGCAAAATTCTTTTCGGATAAACTCATAGCTTAGTAACTTTCAGTAATTTCAGAAAGTAAATGCTAGCACGCTCATTTTGGATAGCAAGTTCTTAGCCATTTTATAAATTGATTTTAACGACTAAAGTATGATTTAGATTAATATTTATACATCTACATTGGGATATGTTGTACACAACAATACGTAAATAAATCCTTTTTTTATTTTTTCAAATACGATGGAATGACTATGAAAGCTGCAATTAATAATGAATACAAAGGTAAATTACAAATAACAGATCTGCCAATTCCTGAGGTTGGAATAAACGACGTTTTAGTAAAAATAGCCGCTTGTGGTGTTTGCCATACTGATTTACATGCCTGTCATGGTGATTGGCCGGTAAAGCCAAAAATGCCATTAGTTCCAGGGCATGAAGGAGTTGGTGTTATTGATAAAGTTGGAAGCAACATTAAGCACTTAGAAGTTGGCGATAGGGTGGGTATTCCTTGGCTCTATAGTGCATGTGGGCACTGTGAGTTTTGCCTAGATGGCAAAGAAACACTGTGTTTATCGCAGCATAATACTGGCTATTCTATTGATGGTAGCTATGCAGAATATTGTTTGGCTCACGGTGATTACGTTGTAAAAATACCTGAGGGATTAGGCTTTTCTGAAGCTGCTCCATTATTTTGCGCAGGTGTTACAACGTATAAAGCATTAAAAGTATCCGGTGCTAAACCGGGGCAATGGGTTGCTATTGTTGGTGTAGGTGGGCTTGGTCATTTAGCAGTACAGTACGCTAAAGCAATGGGCTTTAATGTAATAGCTGTTGATACAGGTAAAGAAAAGCTCGCACTTGCTAAAGAGCTTGGCGCAGATATAACCCTCGACTTTAAAGAAGTTGTTCCAAGCGAAGCTATTTTTGAACAAGTTGGTGGTGCGCATGCTGTAGTGTGTACTGCGGTATCTAAAGCTGGGTTTGAACAAGCTTATAAAAGTGTACGCCGTGGCGGTAAATGTGTATTAGTGGGATTACCTCCAGAGGATATGCCGCTTCCTATTTTTGATACTGTGCTTAATGGCGTGTCAGTAGTGGGCTCTATTGTTGGTACACGTAAAGATTTACAAGAATGCTTAGAGTTTGCCGCACAAGGTAAGGTAAAAGCAATTATTGAAGAAAAACGTTTAGAGGATATTAACGAAATTTTTGATGATATGCTTAAAGGCGAAATTAACGGCCGAATTGTCGTTACTATTTAATTAAATAGCTACAGTAAATAAGCACGGTTTGTAAAAATACAAAACCGTGCTTTTTAAATACTAAACCAATTAAAGTGTGTAACTAAAACTTAGTTTTGCATTACGCTCTTCGCCTGGCATGCCACCTAAAAACATTGCTTTTGAGTAATACTTTTTATTAAACAAGTTATTTATGTTTAACTGCATATGCCATTTATCAGTTGTATACGATACCGCTGTATCGTAAATCGTGTAACTTGGTACATAACCATCAGGAATCGAGAACGAACTTGAATTAGTGCTTCTGTTATCTACAAATGTAATACCACCACTTATATTTACAGCTTCAGGTAAGTTAAACATATCTGCGTAGTAAGTTACCCATGTGCTTGCTGTTACGTAAGGCACACCTTTTTGGCGTGTATCATAACTGCTGCTATTAGGATTACTCTTGTCACGTGCATCTTGATAAATACCGTTTACGTTTACTTTCCATTTATCATTTAAGTAAGCGTTTAAATCAAGTTCAATACCTGTTGTTTCTTCTTTACCATCATAATAGCTTTCAGGTACATTTGAGCCTGATGTTAAAGCGTCATAAAGCGGGTTTGCGTATTCTAAATTAGTACGAGAGCTTTCGAATATAACAACAGAAGCTAGTAGTTGATCATCAAACGCTTTAAATCTAAAACCTAAATCGTTACTCATTGACTCAGAATCTTCTCTGTCGGCTTCGTTACCTGCAACAGAGCCTAAAACACTGTAAGCAGTACGACCTTTTGAATGATTTACAAATATAGATAAATCTTCAGTTGGCTGATACGTTGCACCTAAATTATACGTTAAACCGCTATCTGAAGTATTCGCTTCAGGTGTTGGGTCTGCATTGCTTGAACTATAGCGCTCATCTACACCAAAGTGCTCGTAAGTTTGCTCAATACGGTTATATGCTACACCAATACGCGTTGTAAGCTCTTCAGTTATATAACCTACGTGTTGAATGCCTAAGCCCCATGCTTGTACTTTTTTATTGTAGTCACTTGTTTTAAGCGGATCGTAATCTTCAAAGCTGCCAGATGGCCAATTTGGCTCTCTGATATCGTAAATGTATGGCAATGTGCCTTGGTAAAGTAAGTTACCATCACTGTCGTTAATTACTTTATCAGCGTCATAAATAGAGTATTGTTTAAAACGAATATCTCTATCTTCGTAGTTTGCGTTTACAAGTAATTCGTTATCTACGTCGCCTAACATAAAGTCATAACGTAAATCTAAAAAGTACTGCCACGACTTTTCATCTGCTTCTACTTGGCGGTATTCTTGGCGGCGTGCTGCATACGGATAAAGTACACCGTCTTCAACTAATGGAGCACGAGGGTCGTTATTTATAATTGAATCGCGCGTTGAATAGACGTAGTTATAAGCACCTGTTTGGCGCGCAAAGCTCGATGTGTAATTACGGTACTGTAGTTGCTGGTTTAAAAACAAATCGTCAGTAATGTAATAGTTATGCGTTAATTTAAAACGCAGCTCTTCACCTTCGTTATCATCAGCCATTGGTGAAATAATACCGTTTGTGCCAAAGCTATAAGGTGTTAAACCATCAGATGCAGATAGCGAATTAGCTAGCTGGTCACGCTGTGCGTCACTTAACTGTACGCCGCTTCCTGTCGGATCGTTTACTAAATCAGCCCCCGTTACTTCACCCGCACTTAAACCGTTTGCAGTTTCTGCATTGTAAATACGAATAGGGTGACCAATAGAATCAACCGCTATTTCATCTTTAATGTATGCAGCAGAAAGCATGATGTTTTGTCTATCGTTAAGCACGTACTTAAGCGAGGTGTAAATTTCGTCGCGATCTTCTTTTAAATCACGAAAGCCGTCACTTGATGCTGTTTTAGCCATTACACGATATGCTAAATCATCTGTTATCGCGTTAGTGCTATCAAACGATAACGAGTAGCTGTCCCACTGGCCAAGCTCAACCGCTACTTTGTGTTTTTCTTCAAACTCTGGCTTTTTCTCAATTAGGTTAATTACGCCACCCGCACTACCAATGCCATATAAACCTGTTGCAGGGCCTTTTAAAACCTCAACAGATTCAACATTTGTAAGCGAACGAGTTGGATTAAATGTATTGCCTAAACCAGCACCACCATACATACCATCGTAGGTATAGTTTGCATCTAAGCCACGAATTACTAAGTTATCACCAATACCGTAGTTATTACCTGCTTGTGTTAAACCACTTACGTTTCTAACTAAATCTTGTAGGCTATCTACACCTTGAGATTCAATAAGTTCACGGTCAATAATAACAACCGGTGCAGGTGTTTCCATTAAAGACATGTCTGATTTAGTCGCAAGACCTGAGCTCATCACCACGCGATTTTGTTTTTCGTATACGCTGATACGTTCAATATCAGAGTCAGCTATAGTATTTTCGGCAAATGCCATATTTGCATTTAAACAAGCAAGAGTAATAAGAGAGTACTTAAACGTTTTCATAGAGTGATAACTATTCGCGTTATTGAATTTACGCGAATGATAATGGTTATTGTTTTTAAAGTGAATAAAAAGTTCATTTTTTTTGATTAAATAGAACTGTTTGGATGATTAACAATCAAAAAGAAGTTTTATAAGGTTATCTTGTTCCTTTTATGGGAATTAAGGGGGCTAGTAAGACTAAGTAATCTTAGCCTTACTAAATAAAATTTTAACCCCCAAAGGTCAACTTGTTTAGCATTTACTATTATTTTTTATAAACGACACCGGCTTTCATTACAAAGGGTACTGACTCTAAGGTTTTAATGTTTTTAAGCGGGTTTTCTTTTACAGCAATTATATCAGCAGCAAATCCGGTTTTAATTTGCCCTAACTGATCGTCCATTTTTAATAGCTTTGCACTATTAATAGTAGATGCTTGAATGGCTTGCAGCTCTGTCATACCAAATTCAACCATGCGGCTAAACTGTTTTGCATTATCGCCGTGCGGGTAAATTGCAGCATCAGTGCCAAACACCATTTTCACACCGGCTTTTACAGCACGGCTAAAGCTATCACGTTGCCTTCTAGATACTTGGCGCTCTTTATTTAGGTTTTCTTCGTCTACGCCGTTTTGCTCGCCATAAGTTAGCGTGTATTCGGTGTTATAAATATCCATAGAAAGCCAAGTTCCATGCTCTTTTGCAAGAGCTATAGCCTCGTCATCTAAAAAGCTGGCGTGCTCTACGCTATCAACGCCTGCTTTAATGGCTGTTTTAATTCCGCTTGTACCATGTGCATGGGCTGCAACCGGTAAATCGCGCATATGGGCTTCATCAACAATGGCTTTCATTTCTTCAAAAGAATACTGCTGTGCACCTACTTTAGTGCCTTTTGAAAATACGCCACCGGTGGCGCAAAACTTAATTGCGTTTGCCCCATATTTAATGTTTTCGCGCACCTTTATTCGCGCAGCCCATGGGCCGTCTGCCACACCACTTGAGGTATATTTAAGTTCAGGCGGTAGGCGGTTGTTGTCACAGTGCCCGCCAGTAATTCCGAGTGATGGACCCGCAGCCCAAATACGAGGACCAACAATATCACCTGCGTTAATTCCATCACGCACCGCTATAACGCTGTAACCTTCAGCGCCAACATTACGTACTGTAGTAAATCCGGCTTCTAAGGTTTTTTTAGCAAAATAAGCCGCTTTAATTGCCATACGCGGAACAGATTGTCCTAAACGCTCACTACGAGAAACAGTTGGGTCACTTGTTAAATGCACATGCATATCCATTAAACCAGGCATAAGTGTTAGCTCCGGCAACGCGATATGCTCATCATTTTTAGAAAGCCTAGGTTTTTTGTTTTGTTCAATGTTAGTAATTACGCCATCATCAATAGTAATCAAGGGCGATTTAATGAGCGTGCCATTTTCAACATTAACCATGGCTTTAGCCGATAGGTATGTAACGGCATGGGCATTAAAAGTAGTTAAACAAAGTAAGGCTATAGAGGTGCTGAGTAGTTGTTTTTTCATTTTATTTTTCTTTTAAATCATATTTGAATTAATAGAAATGTAACAAGCTCAGATAAAAGTGCAAATTTAATTCGATGAACGCAATCTATCGTAATTACTTTATTAAGTAAGGCTTAATGCGCATAATCAAAAAACGATATTAAAAAGGATTATCATGAAATCAATTAAATTAGCATTAGTTGCCAGTGGCGTTATGTTTGCTTTAAGTGGCTGTATGAATACTGAGCTTAGTACACACACTAACACCAGTGCGCAGCTAAACACAGTTAACGCATCGGCAGGTATTGTTTCAGAGCTTTCGGCAGAGCAACAGCTCGATGTACTTGTTGCACAGTATTACGATGAATCGCTTACATATAGCCCTATAAGCGCAACGTATAGTGGCCGTAACGAGTTTAACGATCAATTTACGCCAGAAATCTCAAAAGAAAATAGAGCAAAAAAAGCGGCTTTTTATAAAAAATATCAACAGCGATTAAACTTTGTAGATAAAGCACAGTTAACAGGGCAGTCGCTTTTAAGCTTTGAAATATTAGAGCGCGACCTTGCACTAAAATTAGAGGGCATGCAGTTTCCTAATTATTTATTACCAATTAACCAAATGGCGGGTGCGCATAACACGTTTGCAGGTTTTGGCTCAGGTCAAAGCGCTCAGCCGTTTAATACAGTTGAAGATTACACTGCTTTTATGTCGCGCAGTGAAGGTTTTGTTAAGTGGCTTATTAGTGTAGAGCGCTCAATGGCACAAGGTATTAAACTAGGTATTACCTTGCCAAAGCCTCTGGCTGAAAAACTGCAACCACAATTTGCGGCTCATGTAGTTAAAAATGCTGAAGACTCACTATTTTGGGGACCAATTAAAAAATTACCAGAATCGTTTAGCGCACAGCAAAAGCAAAAAATTACAGCGCAGTATCGCGAACTGATTATGCAGCACCTAGTACCAGCTTATAAAAGCATGAGTGACTTTTTAGCTAATCAGTATATTCCTAATAGCCGAGAAAGCGTTGGTTATAGTGACTTACCAAACGGTAAAGCGTGGTACGTATACCAAATTAAGAAAAACACGACGCTTAGCTTATCTGCAGACGAAATTCATGAGATTGGTTTAAGTGAAGTGTCGCGCATTTTAAGCGAAATGAAAAAAGTAAAAGAAACCGTAGGTTTTAAAGGCGAATTGTCTGAATTTTTTGACCACTTACGTAATTCAGACGAGTTTTACTACAATACGCCACAGGAGTTAATTGCGGCATATGAAAACGTTAAGAAAAAAATAGATGCTCGTTTGCCTCTGCTTTTTAACATAGCACCAAAAGCACCTTACGTTGTAAAAGCGGTTGAAGCATACAGAGCGCAGTCGGCAGCAGGTGCGTCGTATGCATCTCCTGCACCTGATGGCTCTCGCCCAGGCATTTTTTATATCAATACGTATAACTTAAAAGCACAGCCGAAATTTTTACTCGAAACCTTATCTATTCATGAAGCAGCGCCAGGACATCACTTTCAAATAGCCCTGCAACAAGAAATAGAGGGCTTACCTGATTTTCGCAAATTTGGTGGTTACACCGTATTTGCAGAAGGTTGGGCACTTTACGCAGAAAGTTTAGGCAAAGAGCTTGGATTATTTACTGACCCCTACATGTGGTACGGGCGTTTATCAGACGAGCAATTACGCGCAATGCGTTTAGTGCTTGATACTGGTTTTCATGCAAAAGGGTGGACGCGTGAGCAGGGAATAGATTATATGCTTGCTAACTCATCTATGGCCAAGAGCGATGTAATTGCAGAGGTTGAGCGATATATTGCATGGCCAGGACAAGCGCTTTCTTACAAGTTAGGGCAATTTAAAATCCAAGAACTACGTGATTATTCTAAAAAAGAACTCGGCGATAAATTTGATATTAAAGCGTTTCACACGCAAATATTAATTGATGGCGCATTACCAATGCCAATCCTAGAGGAAAAAATTAAGCGTTGGGTTAAATCTCAAAGCTAATTTGTAGCGCAAAGCCAGTACTTTGAAAGGGTATTGGCTTTGCGCCATTTGCAGCAATACGGTAGAATGCGCGCTCTTTAGGGGGCACGAGTAAACTATGTTTGATCAACAATTAGCAAATACACAATTTTGGCTTAAAAAAAGCTTAAGCGACATGAGTCAAAACGAATGGGAAGCCATTTGTGATGGATGCGGAAAATGTTGTTTAAATACGTTTATTGATAGCGAAGATGAAGACGAATTTACCGCCACCGATCAGTTACGTGAAGGTGAGCAGTTAATATTTACTAATATTGTGTGCCAGTATCTTGATAACAACACCTGTGGTTGCAGCGAGTACGAAAACCGCCAAACGCTTGTTCCTTCTTGTGTAAAACTCACAAAAGAAAACCTCAAAGACATCTTTTTTATGCCGCAAAGTTGCAGTTACCGCCGTTTACACGAAGGGCGTGGCTTGGCTTCTTGGCATCCGTTATTAAACAATGGCGATAAAACAAAAATGCACGAGTTAGGGATTTCTGTAAAAGATAAAACAGTAAAAGATTGCGATGTGAAGCTAGATGACTTTGATTTGTACATTGCAGAGTGGCCAACAAAGGACGCTGATTAATGAGCAAACAACAAGCGGTAATTGGTTTAATTAATCCTAAAAGCCCGACTAATGTTGGTGGCGTATTGCGTGCTGCAGGGTGTTACGACGCTAAACAGGTTTTCTTTACTGGTAATCGTTATTTAAACGCCAAGAAATTTCATACCGACACAAAAAATGTACTTGAGCGTATCCCGCTTACCGAAACTGATAGTTTAGAAGTAGTAAAGCCACAGGGTGCTACCGTTGTTGTTATTGAACTTATTGAAGGTGCAACGCCACTTCCTGAGTTTAAACACCCTGAAAACGCATTTTATATATTTGGTCCTGAAGACGGCTCAATCCCAAAAGATATTTTAAAGTGGTGCGATGAAGTTGTTTATATTCCCACTATTGGCTGCATGAACTTAGCGGCTACTTGTAATGTGGTTTTGTACGATCGCTTAGCTAAATTAGGCGGCGTTGAGAGCAGCGATACAACAATTATAAGCTCGCGCGATACAAATAATAAAATGAAATGGGAAAAAGCTGATTAGTTAACCTTGCTTTCACGCTTACTATAGAGCCTTGGTTGCGCATAGCTTATAATGCGCAACAACATTACCTATATTCTATAAACACTCTTTTTCTGTTAAATCCTTACCCACTTAAATCATGCAAAAAATTCATTTTTAACTAAGCTTAAATAAATTAAGACATTTTAAGATATTACAATGCGTTGGTTATTTTTATTAGTTCTATTATTAGCGAGCAACCTTAGTTATTCAGATTCAATAGTTGAATATCATCTAAAGGGTAGTCATCAAGTTGTAAACGGTTACAACCATAAATCGGGCATATTTTTTGAGTCTAAAACTCCCAAGCAAACACTTCATCTAGCTACTCTCGACTGGCCTCCATATATTGGTAGTAATTTATGTAATAAAGGGTGGGTTTATCAGTTTTCTATTGCCTTATTAAATAGTAAGGGCTACAGCGTATATATTGAATTTTTGCCTTGGGCAAGAGCTGTACGAAATGTAGAACTAGGCAAAGCTGATATATTAATGCCTGAATACTTTATAGAAGATACAGCCCCCTCTGATTATGTTACTGGCAAAACCCGTCGAGAATTACTTGGTTTATCTAATTCGTTTAAAGGTGGCGAAATTGCATTTTTAAAACGAAAAGGTGATAAGGATCGTTTTACTGGAAATTTAAAGTCGCTCAAAGGACAAAAAATTGGGGTTGTTCGTGGGTATCAAAACACACCTGAGTTTGATGCCATGATGGATAATAATGAGTTTGAAATTATTACCTCTGTTGATGATTTACAACTTGTTCAGCTACTGGTTGCTAAGCGTGTTGATTTGATTATAGGCGATCCCGACGTTTTAAAGTTCTCAGTTTCTTACTCCTCTTTGAGTAAATCTAAAAAACACACCTTGCTTTCATCCATTGAAATAGAAAACATCCCTTTGCAATACAACCCTTTATATTTCGCTATTAGTAAGCTTACACCTAACTGGCTTTTAGTATTAGAGGATATAAACGAAGGGCTTTATCAGTTTCATAATAGTGGCGAAATAGACCGAATTATTAGTGCGATCAATACGCAATGTGAACAACACCGCTGGAACGTTCCACAAGTACGCTGACTAATTTATATTTAAACATGTAAAATCGTTTTCAACTTGTTAATGGAGTGAAAACGACGTGAGTGAAATAAATACAAACCAATCATTCGCGGTCAACGAACAGCCAAATAAAAATTATCTGTTTCCACTGACTGCAATGACGACCCTATTTTTTTTATGGGGTTTTATTACTGTTTTAAACGATGTACTAATACCACGCTTAAAAGGCGTATTTGATTTAAGTTTTTTTGAAGCGATGCTAGTACAGTTTTGCTTTTTTGGTGCTTATTTTATTGTTTCTATCCCTGCGGGGATTTTAGTTAAGCAGTTTGGATACAAAAAAGGGATTTTAACCGGTTTAATTGTGGCTTCAATTGGGTGTATGTTGTTCTACCCTGCTGTTGTTGTACATGAGTATTGGCTATTTTTAGGCGCTTTATTTGTTCTTGCATCAGGTGTAACAGTACTCCAGGTTTCTGCAAATCCTTATGTTGCAGCTCTTGGGCCTGAAAAAACAGCTTCATCTAGGTTAAATTTAGCACAAGCTCTTAATGCACTCGGCACTACAGTTGGTCCGTACGTTGGTGGCATACTATTTTTTGGAACCGCAGGTACATTAGCGGCTTCTGCAGCAACTGCTGAATCGGTAAAAGTGCCTTACTTAATGCTTGCCGGTGCCTTATTACTTATCGCTATTATATTTGCCTTTATAAAGCTTCCAGAAATTGAAGCCCATAAAGAGGAAAATAATGCTGCAGTAGAATTTCGTTCATTAACTCAAGCACCGCACTTAACTATGGGTGTACTTGCTATATTTTGTTATGTAGGCGGTGAGGTTGCCATTGGCAGCTTTTTAGTTAATTATTTTGGTGAGGCACACATAGCAGGACTTGAAGAGCACACTGCAGCAGCGCTTATTAGTTATTACTGGGGCGGGGCAATGGTAGGGCGCTTTATTGGTTCTGTATTATTACAAAAAATAGCACCTTCAAAAGCCATCGCATTTAATGCATTTAGTATTATTACACTCTTACTGATCACTATTTTTACTCAAGGTGACGTCGCTTTATATTCAGTATTGGCAATTGGTTTATTTAACTCAATTATGTTCCCGACTATATTTTCGGTTGCTATCGAGCGACTAGGATCATTGACCAGTAAAGGTTCTGGTTGGTTATGCTTAGCTATTGTAGGCGGTGCACTTGTGCCATTACTCCAAGGCTTTATAGCCGATACAGTAAATATACAACAAAGCTTTTTTGTACCAATGGTGTGTTACATATTTATAGCATGGTACGGATTAAATGTTGTTCGCTTAGCAAATAAGTGGCAATAACCGCTTAATATTAAGTGACTGAATACGTATTCAGTCACTTATAAAGCTACATTTAATAGGAACGTTCCATAAGTAATTAATATAAGTCACAATTTATTTCAATATTAGTCAGTTACCCCCTAAAGCCTTTTATTTTTTAATCCTTTATCCTTATTTTTATCTAATAATCTAGTCGCAAGCCTTATTAATTAAGACATTTAACTAAATTTTTGCTAAAACTGTATGGATAATAACGAAAAAATAATAAAAGGGCTTATATGCTTAACTCGTTAAAATTTACTTCCAAAGTGACTATTGCAGCCTCTTTAATTTTAGTTTTGGTACTAGGGTTATTTACTTTTAATAACTATATTGCCATGCGTAAGCAAACCGAGCAGCAGTTAAGCCTAGTATTACAACAAAATTCTGAATCTGTGTCGCAAAATATAGCGAGTTGGTTAAATGCAAAGCTGGCAATTGTTATATCAATTGCTAAAACCCATAAAGCTAATGATTCTAAAGCCCTCACCCTTTCACAATTAAATACTGCAGAGCTTGCTGGAAGCTTTAAAAATACTTACATAGGTAAATCCAGCGGCACGTTTATATTAAACGATCAATCAGTCGTTTTACCTGCTGACTTTGATGCGACTTCTCGTCCTTGGTATAAATTAGTTGAAAACAAATCTAATACTGCTTTTACGACTCCTTACATAGATGTAACAACTAATGAGCTTACAATTTCAGCGGTAGTACCCATGCTACAAAATGGCCAGTTTAGCGGCGTTGCAGGTGCCGATATTGATATGCAAACCGTGACTAAAATTATTAACGATATTGATTTTTTAGGTCTCGGTTATGGTTTTTTACTCGATAACAAAGGCCAAGTGCTAAGCCATCCAAATGCGAAGTTAAATTTAAAAAACACATCAGATATTTTTGGCACTAATACACCTTTGCAAAGAGAGTTTACCCAATATGAGATAAACGGAGAGTCTAAGCTTATCTCATTTACAAAAATAAGCGGTATTGAAAACGTAGATTGGTACCTAGGTGTCGTTATAGATAAAGATAAAGCGTATGTCAGTGTTTCTAACTTTGGCCAAACTGCGGCTGTTTTTATGGTGATAGGGATCATTACTATCATTATTATGATGCAGCTTTTATTACGCTATTTAATGCAGCCTATGAACCGTTTAAACGATGCCATTAAAGATATAGCACAAGGCGAAGGCGATTTAACAAGGCGCTTAGCCGTTGAAAATGATGATGAGTTTGGCGAGTTAAGCCATTCGTTTAATATTTTCATCGAAAAAATTCAGCATTCAATAGAGCAAGTAAAAGACTCCACAGAGCAATTAGATACAGCTATTGAGAGCTTGGTATCACAAACACATTCATCGCTGTCTATGTATGATGACCAAAGTAAACGAACCGATAGTGTTGCAGCAGCTATCAATCAGTTTTCAGCTACATCAATGGATATTTCAAATAATGCAGAGAGTGCATCGCAACTTGCTAAAAATGCAGATGAGCACTCAACTCAAAATCAAGAAGCATTAAGTCACAGTGTTGCAACCATCCACCAGCTTTCGGCTAATATGGAGAAAGCTCAGCAAACTATAAACAGTTTAAATACGCATACAGCTAGTATTGGCCAAGTGCTTGAAGTTATTAAAGGTGTAAGTGAGCAGACGAATTTATTGGCACTTAATGCCGCAATAGAGGCTGCGAGAGCAGGAGAGGCAGGACGCGGTTTTGCCGTTGTAGCAGATGAAGTACGCCAATTAGCACACCGCACTCAACAATCAACGCAAGAAATTGAAGACACCGTGAGCCAGTTACAAAAAGGCTCAAACCTTGCTGTAGAGCTTATGAAAACAAGCCTTCAAGACAGTGAAAAAAGCGTACAACAAGCAGATGCCGTCGGCAATTTAATGAGTCATGTTATACAATCTATTAAGCAAATTAACGATGCAAATCATTCTGTGGCCAGTGCAACCGATGAGCAAAACCAAGTTGTTAAGTTATTAGATACTGATATTCGAACAATTAGTGCGCTTTCTATACAAGGCAAGGCTAACTTAAATGACACGCTTAACGAATGTACCAAACTAAAACAGCAGTTTAGTGCCTTAGAAAATATGGTTCAAAAGTTTAAAGTATAAAATTAATGACTAAAAAAAATGTGAATAAACCAAATTGGCTCAGTCTAATAAATATCGACAGTGTTTATAGCTCAGACATGCAACGCAAAGCGTTTTCTTTATTTACCATGATTGGGATATCAATTGTGGTGATCGCAGTATTAGTGTTTTTGAATTATAAGGTTTACTCACCGATACTCACAGCTTTATTAATTATCGTTAACATTACAAATATAAGCTGTTCTATATACTTTATAAAAACGGGTAATCTTCAAGTAGTGGCATTAATAAGTATGAGCATTGTGTGCATGATGTTTGTTGCACTTGTTTATACCGGCGGTAAAGACAACACCGCGCTATATTGGCTAATGTTTTATCCTGTAGTGACGTTTGCATCTTTAGGGGTTAGATTAGGTGCTTGGTTAGGTTTTACTTTACTGTTTTCTTGTCTTGTTATTTTATACGGCCCTGACTTCGGTCAAGTTAGCTATGGCGACGTAGAAAAAGCACGATTTATAGCGTCCTTTTCTATGGTGTTTTTATTCTCATTTATTGGTGAGTATTTTAGGTATAAAAGCCACATGGCTATTGCTGATATTACGCTAGAGCAAAAAAAAGATGCTTATACCGACCCCCTTACTGGTATAGCAAACAGACGTTTTATTACCTCTCATTTTTTAAAGCTTGCCCAAACTCGCCCAGAGCAGTACTTACCTTTTTCAATTTTGTTAATTGATTTAGATAACTTCAAATCTTTAAACGATACGCATGGACACGATTTTGGTGATACAGTATTGATTGAATTTACCAAGCTCCTTGAATCTCAGTTTTTAGCAACTGCGTTAAAGGCCCGTTATGGAGGTGAGGAGTTTGTTGTTATTTTACCGCAGGTTACTGTTCCTACAGCCACTGTAATAGCAAACAAATTTCGAGAGGCTGTTGCAGGGCATGTTATATTTACTGATGACAAGCAGCGTATTTCAATCACCTGTAGTATTGGTATTTCCCAAGTAAATAAAGTAACTGATTATGATGATTCGTTAAAACAAGCTGATGAAGCTCTTTATAGTGCAAAGGCTGCTGGTCGTAATAGTGTCGTCTCGAACTAGTTGAAGGATTAATATGTCTCAAAGTAAATTAATATATGTTCATGACCCAATGTGTAGTTGGTGTTGGGGTTACTCACCAACCTGGCTTAAGCTAAAATCAGAGCTTGCTGGTAAAGTGGCAATAGAATATAGAGTAGGTGGCCTAGCACCCGATAGCCAAGACCCAATGCCACAAAATATGAAAGAGATGCTTGAGGGGACTTGGCATAAAATTTCAGCGCAGCTAGGCACTCAATTTAATTATGATTTTTGGCGCAATTGCCAGCCAAGGCGTTCAACGTATCCCGCATGTAGAGCCGCACTTATAGCGCGTAAAGCGGATAAAGAAGCTCAAATGGTGGCTGCAATTCAAAATGCTTATTACCTAAATGCGCAAAACCCGTCAGATGAAAGTACATTAATTAGTTTGGCTGAAAAGATTGGCTTAGATAAAAATGAGTTTACCGTGCAGCTAACGTCAAGCGAGCTTAATGATGAATTTAAAGCTGAGTTATCCTTTGTTCGTACACTACCAATCCAAGGTTTTCCCTCACTAGTGCTTATTAAAGGTAATAAAGCATACCCAATTGAAATAAATTACACCGATTGGCATTATTCCCTTAATCAAATTAATTCAATTTTAAAATAATCCAGCCTGTTTATAGGGCATTTGGCTAACAAATGCTCTTATCATCTTAAAAACCCCCTCGTAAGTCTTAATTATTACCACTGTCATAAAATCGACTTTTTTTCGCAACATCCTTGTCATGTTTCATCTATAAACTCCTGCTCATTGAAATTCTAAAGTAATAAATTATTTATAGAACTTAATTTATTACCTTAAAAAACAAACTAGCAAATCCGCTAACTAACGAGTAAAGGTGTATGCGATGAAAGGCGTTAAACCATTAATCTTAGCTGGTATTGTGGCCGCAAGTGCAGCAGTACACGCAAATGATTTAGATAAGGTTATTGATAAAAGCAGTGAAATTAATAAATCAGCTGCGCAATCACAAACAACAATAGACAAGATTGCAGATTCAATGCAAGGACGTTTACAACAGTTTAAAACCCTCAATAAAGAAATTGACGGTTTAGCTGTTTACAACGCTCAGCTAACTAAACAGTTAAATAATCAAATAGAAGAGATGGAATCTTTAAACCTATCAATGGATCAGGTTTCTATTATTGAACGTCAAATTACCCCTCTTATGCTGCGCATGATCACAGGTCTTGAGCAGTTTGTATCTTTAGACATTCCATTTTTAGCTGATGAGCGCACTAAGCGCGTTACGTCTTTAAATGAAATGATGAATCGTGCAGATATCAACTCAAGCGAAAAGTTTCGCCGTGTGCTTGAAGCCTACCAAGTTGAAGTTGACTACGGACGTACTATCGAAGCTTATACCGCACTTTTAAATGTGGATGATAAAGAGCGTGAAGTCGACTTTTTACGCATTGGCCGTTTAGAGCTTATTTATTTAACACGTGATGGAAAAAAAGCAGGTAGTTGGAATGCAGATACAAAATCATTCGAAGCATTACCAGATTCTACAATAAGCCAAATAAATAAAGGTTTACGTATTGCACGTAAGCAACTAGCCCCAGATATGTTAACTCTGCCAGTACATGCAGCAGAATAAGAGGTTGAAAATGAAATTGTTTACTCAAATGACAAAAATAGCTCTTTTTGCTGCAAGCCTAAGTATTACTGGCGCAAGTGTAGCGGCAGAGCCTATGAACCTAGATTCATTACTTAAAACGCTCGAAAATGGTAAATCAGCACAAAGCGAGCAAAACAAGCAACGTGAGCAAGAGTTTGCGGCTCGTCAAAACGAACAAGTACAAATGCTTAAAAACACCCAAGCTAAGCGTAATCAAATGCTGGTGGAATCTGAGCGTTTAGAAACACAGTTTGAAGAAAACGAAGTAAAACTAGCTAACCTAACAGACACGCTTACTAAGCGTATGGGCTCACTAAAAGAGTTGTTTGGTGTGTTACAGCAAGTAGCAGGTGATTCTAGTAATAAATTTGCGACATCGATTGTGTCGGCTCAAATAGACGGGCGTAGTACGTTTATGGATGAACTTGCTCAAAAAATGGGTTCAACGTCAAAACTTGCTTCAATAGAAGATATTGAAAAAGTATGGTTTGAACTACAGCGCGAAATGACCGAGCAAGGCAAGGTAAGCCGCTTTAACGCAAGTGTCATTGTTGAAGGCGGTACTAAAGCACAGCAAGAAGTTGTGCGAGTGGGTGCATTTAACCTTATATCAAACGGTAAGTATTTAGAGTTTAATTCCTCGACTAATTCTTTGAGTGAATTAACTCGCCAACCCGTATCGCGCTTTACCGCAACGGCAGACGATCTTCAAAGTACTAAAAGCGGTGTGGTGCAATTCGCACTTGACCCAACAGGCGGCTCTATTCTTGGTTTATTAGTTCAAGCACCCGATACACAAGAACGTGTTCATCAAGGTGGGACTGTTGGTTATGTGATTTTAGGCGTGGGTGTTATTGCACTACTTATATCACTAGAGCGTTTTTTCTCATTATTGATTATGGGCGGTAAAATTCGTCGTCAACTTAAAGATTCAGTTGCACGTGATGACAATCCGCTTGGACGCGTAATGAAAGTAAAAGATCAATTTCCGAGTGTTTCACACGACACACTTGAGCTTAAATTAAGTGAAGCTATTTTACGTGAAATGCCAAAAGTGACGCGTAATTTAACACTTATCAAAATCATCTCTGTTGTTGCACCGCTGTTAGGTTTATTAGGTACGGTAACAGGCATGATCAATACATTCCAAGCAATCACCTTATTTGGTACTGGGGATCCTAAGCTTATGGCAGGTGGTATTTCTCAAGCATTAGTAACAACGGTACTAGGCTTAGTGGTAGCAATACCAACGGTATTTTTATACACCTTACTTAATACGCGCGCTAAAAACATTTTGTTGACTATTCAAGAGCAGAGCGCCGGTATTATTGCAGAGCGTAGCGAGAAGGGAGCATAAACCATGGTGCTATTGATTGATTCAATCAATGCTATCCGTGATTTTCTCGACACTGGTGGCCAAGTTCTCTTGGTCATCGGGGTGTTAATCTTCGCGATGTGGTTATTGATACTCGAGCGATTTATTTACTTTTTCAACGGTTTTCGAAGCTATAAACAGGGTGTGAAAACCGATTGGATTAACCGTGCAGAACGTAATAGTTGGAACGCAGAGCAAATACGCGAAGCGATGATATCGCGAGCAGGTATGCGCTTAAACACCAATCTTTCTTTGATTAATGTGATGGTTGCTTTGTGCCCACTACTTGGTTTGTTAGGCACTGTAACGGGCATGATAGAAGTGTTTGATGTAATGGCAATTACCGGCACAGGGAGTGCGCGTTCAATGGCATCAGGGGTATCTAAAGCAACTATCCCGACAATGGCAGGCATGGTAGGTGCGTTATCTGGGGTATTTGCCTCAACGTATTTACAACGAAAAGCTAAGCGCGAAGTAGAACTACTACAAGACAGCATGGTTTTAGACCATTAAGCAAAATTTTGATAAGCGGCTTATATAAAGTCGCTCATCCTAGGAGAATAAAAATGAGAGCCCCGTTAGGAAACCTATTTCAAGAAGACGAAGCTGAAGAAATAAACATGACCCCAATGCTAGACGTTGTATTTATCATGCTTATTTTCTTTATTGTAACTGCCTCTTTTGTTAAAGAAGCCGGTATTGATGTTAACCGCCCAGAAGCCGCAACAGCGGTTAAAAAAGAGCGTGCAAATATCCTTGTGGCGATTTCAGATACAGGTGAAATTTGGATTAATAAACGTCAAATTGATGTACGCGCAGTACAAGCCAATATCGAGCGTTTAAAAGCAGAAAATCCACAAGGTAGCGTTGTGATTCAAGCGGATAAAAAAGCCACTACCGAAATGTTAATAAAGGTGATGGATGCCTCGCGCGCGGCGGGCGCATTTGATGTATCAATTGCCGCACAAGATGCGTCTTAAGGGCTAGTTATGTTGCGATATTTAGTTGCATTAGTGATAGCCGGTGTAGTGACCTTTATGTTGTTTTTAGGCATGCAGGCACTGATTACTGGCGGTGAAGGCGCTATGTCGGATCCGGTAAAGGGTAACGTACTTGATTTTGTTCGCTTGAAAAAAGAAGAAACCGTACAAAAAAAAGAGCGTAAACCTCAAAAACCACCAACACCAAAAGAGCCGCCACCACCAATGGAGTCGCCGCAAATGCAAAACAGCGATGCGACAGCAAATGCTAATAACTTTGATTTTGCTGCCAATGTAGATGCAGATGTAAATTTAGCGGGCGGTTTAGCTCTAGAGACAAGTGACGGTGAATATTTACCGATTGTAAAAGTGGCCCCAGTGTATCCGCGTCGTGCGTTATCTCGTGGCATAGAAGGCTACGTTATTGTTGAATTTACAGTAACTAAACAAGGCACAGTGCGTGACCCACAAGTAATTAAAGCACAGCCTGAGTCACTGTTTGATAGAGCCGCGATGGATGCAGCACTTAAATTTAAATATAAACCACGTGTAGTAAGCGGTGAAGCCGTTGAAGTAGCGGGTGTTCAGAACAAAATATCTTTCCAAATTAGCGGTTAATTTAGTAACTAACCACGAGTAAACGGACAGAAATGCGAGGCGATTATGAAACCATTTATTAAATCAGTTATGAAATTAAACCCTACGGCTAAACTTTTGAAAGTGACTTTATTTTGTACCGCTGCAGTAAGTACAAGCATTGTAACTCCAAGTGCTTTAAGCCTGATACCAGGGCTAAATGTAGCTACGGCACATGCAGAGTCAGAACAAAAAACTAAACGTGTACCAGCGCTTCGCGAAAAGGTCTACAGCCAACTCGCACGTGCACAAAAACTCGCTGATGATGGCGATGTTAAAGCAGGCCTTGAGGCGCTTGACAGTATTAACGAGCGCTCATCGAGCATGAACTCGTACGAAATTGCGATGATGCATAATTTTTATGGGTTTATTTATTACAACGAAAACGATTTACCAAAAGCGATAGCTTCGTTTGAAAAGGTCGTAGCAGAGGAAGCCATTCCTGAGTCGCTTCGTTTAAGTACTACCTTTAGTTTAGCGCAACTAGCTATGGCTAATAGTGATTACACTAAAGTTATCGCATTTTTAGATGACTGGGACACTATCAACACTAAGCCTAAAACAGAAGCTTATTACTTGTTAAGAGCCCAAACGTATTATCAGTTAAAAGATTATGAGAAAGGGCTTAAGTATATATCTCAGGTTATTGCACTGAGCGATAATGAAGGCAAAGCGCCTAAAGAGAATTGGTTAGTGCTACAACGTGCCATGTACTACTCACTTAATCAAACAGGTAAAGTAGTTACTGTACTTGAGCGCTTAGTAAAACTTTATAACAAGCCTGAGTATTGGGTACAGTTATCGGGTATGTATGGCGAAACAGGACAAGAAAAACAACAGTTAGCCGTAATTGAAGCCGCTTATCAGCAAGGATTTTTAACCTCTAAATCTGATTTACGCCAATTAGCACAAGTGTATTTATATAACGGCTTAGCATTTAAAGCCGCAGACGTTATGAGCGATGCGATTGAAAAAGGGATTGCAGAGCAAAACGCTAAAAACTATGCCTTTGTAGCAGAGGCGATGATCCAAGCAAAAGAAGACGAAAAATCAATAAAATACTTTGTAAAAGCAGCCGATTTATCACCCAGTGGTAAATATGACCAACGCTTAGCTGAAGTATATGTTAATACTGAGCAATACGAGGAAGCGGCCGACGCAGCGCGTAAAGCACTTAATAAAGGTTCACTTGATTTTGAATCAAATGCATTTGTTGCCTTGGGTATGGCTCAGTACAACTTACAAAATTTTGATGCATCAATTTTAGCGTTCGAACAGGCAGAAAAACATAAAAAATCACAGCGTTTAGCGCAGCAATGGATTAAATATGTAAAGCGCGAGAAAGTGCATGCAGAAACACTTAGAACAGCGTTACTGTAAATTTTACTAATTCCTGCAAACGTATAAGTAGGAATTATAAAGCCATTTCATAATCGCAATACCAAACCGCCTCATGGCGGTTTTTTTGTTGCTATAAAAAGTAACCAATTGATTTTATGAAAGTTAACATTGTCATTTTATGTTTATTAAAGTGTAACTTCATTGTCATAACACTCCCGTATTGTACTTCGTATTCGATAACTCAAGTGACCTTAATGCATGAGTATCGTGCCTTAAAGTGACTTAAGTTATTACTTAAAGCGCTAACACAATAATTAAATACTTTTACGGAGTGAACAATGAAATTATCTGGCTTATTCAAAATCAGCTTAGTGACTACAGCAATAACATTGGCTGGTTGTGGCGGTGGTGATATTAACGTTACACCGACTACAGTTGATAACAGTGTAGACAATTCAGTGACTAACCCAGGTGGTGATAATGGTGGCGATACAATAAGTTGTGCCACATACACATTAGATGGAGCTACATTTACGGGTGAAGCAGAAGGCATTAACTGTTTATACAGCCAAGCATTTGCAAGTAATGCAAAAGAAATTACAAGCTCTTTTGTTATCCCTGCGCTAGACGATGGCGGTGCCCATGTATTTGAAGGTGCTTTATTTATTGGTGACGATGTAGACACATCTACTGGCGCCACTATTGATGTTAATGGCCCAACATTGTCTATTGAAGCAGGCGCTACCATTGCGTTTACCAAGCCAGAGAGTTTTATTCGTATTGCTCGCGGTGCAAATATTGAAGCAATTGGTGAAGTAGATAAGCCAATTATTTTCACAAGCATTAAAGAAGTTGATGGTGATGATTCTACCACCGCTCAAATTGGGGATTGGGGTGGTGTTCAGGTAAATGGACGTGGTCATTCTATTCGTTGTACAGCAACAGCTGCGGCACAAGACATGTGTAACCACTCAGCTGAAGGTATTGTATCTTATTACGGTGGTAATGATCCGCAAGATAGTAGCGGTATTCTAAAGCATATTGTTATTAAGTATGCAGGATTTGGTGTTGAAGGTGATGAGCTAAATGGTTTAACACTAAATGCTGTTGGCTCAGGCACAACAATTGATTATGTCCATGTACATAATGGTTTTGATGATGGTATAGAGCTCTTTGGTGGTAGTGTTAACCTTAAACACATCGTTGTTACTGATACAGGCGATGATGGTATTGACTGGGATGAGGGTTGGAAAGGCTATGGACAGTACATTCTTGTCCGTTCAAATGAATATGGAAATCATGGTTTTGAAACAGATGGCGCAAAAGTTGATCCATTATCTGCAGACGCACAAGATTTAGTAACGACTGTTTCTAATCCAACTATTGCTAATGCAACCGTTGTTACTACTGGTGACCAAGGTGCTGAAGGGCGTCGTACTGGTGCCGGTATGGAAATGAAAGAATGGGGTAAAGCGCAATTAGCTAATATGCTGTTTGTAAACTCATCATCTGTAGATGGTGCTGGCTGTTTTGATTTATATAATGAAAAAGATAAATCAGGAGATGCTGGTGTGCATGCCAATGCTAACAACGGTGATATCGCATTTATGAGTTCAATATTTGCGTGTGGTAAGAATTTTGAAGACGTAAATACTCCTTTAACAGGCGCGTTAGCAAGCTTTGATATCAATACCTGGTTTACTGGTGGCGAAAATAACCAGCTGATTGGTTTTGCTGATTTTGCAAATGTGCTTGGTGCTGATGGTGTTTCAACTGCAGCAACTATTACAGATTCACAAGGTACTGCGGTAGCTACAACAGCTAAAGACATGAGTGAGGTTGACTCTTTCTTTACTAACGCAGGCTACATTGGTGCACTTAAAGAAGGTGAATCAAGTGAATGGGCTGATTTTGTAGCTGCATCTTTACAACGCGCTAGTAATTAATCTAGACCGGCTCTAATTATAAGGCGCTCTGGCGCCTTTTTTAAGGGAATTTTAGGTTTAGAGGATATAAATATGAAACATCAAAAGCAGTTTAAAACTAATCTAATAACGTTATCTCTGCTCTCCCTTTTTTCTTCATTTAATTCTTTTGCTGAACAGGCACAAGAAATAATCAATGAAGAAGCGATAGAAGAAGTTGTTGCAACAGGTACACGCCTTAAAGGCAGTGCTAGTGCCGTAATTGATGAACGTAAAAACCAGGCATTTGTTGCTGATATAATGGGTTCAGAGCAAATATCTAGAACAGGTGATAGCGATGCCGCTTCTGCACTTCGCCGTGTTACAGGCTTATCGTTAGTTAACGATAAGTTTATTTATGTACGCGGTTTAGGTGAGCGTTACTCAAGCGTGCGTTTAAATGGCGCGGTTGTTCCAAGCCCAGATCTGACTCGAAATGTAATTCCACTTGATATTTTCCCATCAAGTATTATTGAATCTTTAGCTGTTCAAAAAGCCTATTCGCCTAATATGCCTGCGGCTTTTGGTGGTGGTGACGTTAATATCAGGACGAAAAGCATTCCAAGTGATACTTTATTTAAAGTTGAGATTGGTGCTAGCTATAAAGATACAAACGATGAAGGCTACACATACAATGGCGGCAGTGACGACTGGTTAGGTAAAGATGATGGTACACGCGCATTACCTGGAGCCGTTAAAACGGCGCTAAATACCTATATCAATGGCTTGTCTGATATCTCATACAGAAATATAAGAGATGTCGAGTCAAGACGTCAGGGGGCTGATATTGGTCAAGCAGCTGCAATAGACTTAAATAAAAGTTTATCAAAAGCACTACCAAGAGATTTTGGCTTAGAAAAAGAAAGCTTAAACCCTGATGCAGGCATTAAAGCTGTTTATGGCGACCGATTTGATAACTTATTTGGCCTAGACGGATCTTTTGGTTTCTTAGCATCAGTTGCTTATGAAAATGAATGGTCTAATGCAGAGAAGTTTAGCGCAGTACTTTCTTCTGTTGACGCATCTGAATCTGAATGTTCAAAAGATGATTTTACTTGTTACTCTGCCACAGAGAAAGAAGTATCAACCAAGCATAATATAAAATTAAATAGCTCTCTAAATTTAGGTTATAAAATTGGCGGCCATGATTTAACAGCTACCTATATGATGCTACGAGATACTGAAGATGAAGCTTCTGTTTCGCTTTACCAAGAGCCTTCAAAGTCATTAAGCATTGATGCTGGGCAATTACAGCGAAGCCACTTAACCTCTTTTGAGGAACGGGAACTTGAAATACTTCAACTTCGTGGAATGCACAATTTAGAGTGGAGTTTTCTTGAAGGTGTCGGTGTAGATTGGCAATACACTGATTCAACAGCGACGACGAGTATACCCGGCGAGCTTGAAGTAACGGTGCGTGATGAGTACGCCGATGGCGAATATCAACGTACTTTTTATAATGGTAGCTTAGGTGGCAACCCTTATTTGTATCGATTTGTTGAGCTAGAAGACGATGTAGAAAACTGGGGCGTTAATATTAACAAAGTTTTTTACTTTGAGAACGCCGAAGTTGAAATCGCGGGTGGCGGCTATTTTGTTGAAAAAACGCGTGATTACCGCACAGACTTTTTTAACTATCGTTTTAGCCAAACACAGTCTTTAGATTTAGCACAAAGTGAAGAAGAAGCACTGTCAATTGGTAGTTTCTTTGCAAATGATGCTGTGATCGATTCAACGGATTTAGAGTTATTGTTTCAAGAACCTACAGCCGATGATTACTTAGCAGCGCAAATGATTGATGCTTATTATGGCTCTTTTGATATCACTTTTGCTCAAGATTGGCGTTTAAGTGGTGGTGTGCGTTACGAGGATTTCCGCCAAGTTGCCCTCGCTTTTTCTCGCTCAGCATTCGATCCTGCTTTATTGGCAGATAAATTAAGTGCAGATGCAATAAAACAAGCAAGTGTGATGGAAGATGAGTATTTTACTTCATTATCCATGACATACAGTCAGCAGTCGTACCAGGTTCGTTTTGGCTATGGCAGCACGGTTGTTCGTCCTGACTTGCGTGAGTTAAGCCCTGTTCAATTCCAAGATCCGTTGACCGGTTATCGAACGCTTGGTAATCCATTCTTAGAATCTAGTTACCTAGATAACTTTGATGCACGTATCGAATTTTATATGGACAATGGTGATAACTACTCAGTTGGCGCATTCTATAAAGATATAGATAACCCAATCGAAGCATTATTAACCGAAAGTGACGGCCGTTTTACGCTGCAGTTTGACAATGCAGATACAGCCTATGTTTACGGTATAGAAGCAGAATGGTTAACTGAGTTGCATAGTGATTTATTAGGAGGTGCTTTTTTTACTTCTGGTAATTTAACAGTAAGTGATTCAGAAGTTGAAATTGCACAAGAGCAGCGCGCTGACCTTACTAATCTAAAGCGACGCATGACTGGCCACTCAAAGTATGTTGCCAACTTACAATTGAATTACGATTCGCATGATGGCATGCACCAAGCTTCAGTTATTTATAACGTATTTGGTGACCGTATTTTAGCTGCGGGTGTTAACAATTTTGATGACGCTTACGAACAACCTTTAAACTCGTTAGACATGGTTTATAGTTACTACCCAACGTTCAATACTACATTAACACTTAAAGTGAAAAATATGTTGGGACAAAACTTTGAAGTAGAACAAAATGATGTGCTAATTCGTTCTCAAGAAACGCCTAGAGAGCTGAGTTTAAGCTTTAGCTATGAGTTTTAAACCCCTTGAACGACTAAAATAAGCCGTTACAACCTAGCCCTGCCATATGTAGTAATGCAGATCGTTTAAGCTAATTGAACGATCTTTCAAAGGGCTCATAATAGGCTACAACAGAAGTTGTGGCCTATTTTTATGTCTGAATTTATTAAAGAATTACACCTTACTACTGAGT
>NZ_JADYXJ010000012.1:0-117053 GCF_015864365.1 Pseudoalteromonas sp. SWXJ133 | reverse complement strand
ACTCAGTAGTAAGGTGTAATTCTTTAATAAATTCAGACATAAAAATAGGCCACAACTTCTGTTGTAGCCTATTATGAGCCCTTTGAAAGATCGTTCAATTAGCTTAAACGATCTGCATTACCTAATCGGTGGCTTTTGTGTGTTTGGTTACTTTAAGCTGTGCTTATTAAAACTTCATTTCTATTTTACCGTACACGTAGCGTCCGTTAAATCCATACGGCGAGAAGCTAGAGTAAGCAAATAAACGTGAGAAGGTGGTTACATCGTCAACATTTTCACGTGTTGCGTCTGGGTAAACATCAAAAATGTTATTAGCCCCTAAGCTCAGCGATACGCTTTCACTTAGCGAGTAGGCGACATCTAAGTCGGTTATCCATTTAGGCTTTAGCACTTCGTTACGTTCTGGGATATCTGAAGGGTCTTGAGTTTCGCCGTAACGTGTTGTTCTAAGCGTGGTACGTATGTCGTCGTTAGTCCATGTTGCGCTTAAGTTGTACTTATTACGCGGTGTGCTTACTTCAAAACGACGCAGCTCAGTGCCTGAGAACAAGTTGTCTTGATCAAACCCTGCACCTTGCAGCTCTGCTGGTGGGTCGATAATATTTGTTACTTCATTTTTACCGTAGTTGTAACCTAGGTTAAAGGCTAAATCGCCATAACCATCAGTTGCTACATTATATGAGGCAACCACATCAACACCACGGGTTTTGCTGTCAATTGCATTTAAGAAGAAGCGACCTTGGTTAGCGCCTGTGCTTTGAAGTAAATCGGCAATAGCATCGCCCGATAAGTTGTTTGATAGCACAATGCGGTCATCAATTAATATTTGGTAGTAATCAACCGATAAGCTGAAATTAAAGTCGGTAGACCATGTAAAACCAACGCCGTAGTTTGTTGCTTCTTCAGCATCAAGACCTGGTGAGCCCAGTGCTTTTGCTACATCGCTGCTTGGTGCAAAGGTACCAGTTTCGGTTGGTTCGCCATCAACAAATACAGTGGCTACTGAGGTAAAGTATTGCTGCTGCAAAGAAGGTGCTCTAAAACCAGTAGATACAGAGGCGCGTAGTGCTAAGTCTTCAGTTAATGAATAACGAGTTGCAATTTTACCGTTAAGTGTATCGCCAAAGTCTGAGTAATCTTCATAACGGGCGGCAACCGCTAAATTCCAATCGTCGGTTAGGTAGGTTTCAAGGTCTATATATAAGCTCACGTTGTGGCGGCTGTTATCGCCCTCTGATTCGGGTGTAAACCCCGGGAATACTTGTGCCCCCGCTGCGCCAAACGGGCCATCAACTGGGTCGGTTACTGCGCCTCCTGGGCCAAATGTGCCTTGTGCATATGATGCTTCTTCGCCTGCATCTATTTGGTATCCTTCGCGGCGATACTCAGCACCTACAGCTACGTTTACAGAGCTTTCTAAAAAGCTGACGTCTACCTCGCGGCTAAAATCAACGTTTAAAGTAAGTTGATCGTAGGTAAGTGTTCCTGCATCAAAGCTTGTTTGGCTAGTAGGGCCATATGAGGTATTTAAGCTATTTATAACACCAAACTCAAATGCATCTTGACCATATACGGCCGATACATCGTAATTCCATTCACTTACAAAACCTTTAGCGCCAAGTGCCAGTGAAAAGTCATCTATATCTGAGGTAATAACAGGTAAAAAGCCATCAGGGTATACTTCTTCTATATTACGGCTATCGCTTGCACGGCGATAAAACCCGCCGCCTTCGCCTTCACGTTTGCTGTAAGAGCCAAACGAATATAAGTCGACTTCGTTTGTTAACTGGTAACCTGCGTTATAAAACATTGAAAAATCTTCAACATCGCCATTACCAAAGTTATGGTTATATCGATTTACGGTAAGTTCACGTGGGTCAAGCGCGCCATCTACTGATCCGTCATCTATGCGTGCGTAGTTTTCACGGTTATCGTAGTCTGAGCGGTTAGTTGAATGGCGGTCGCGGTATTCTGTTGAGATGTTTAAAAAGCCATTATCGCCAAGCTCAAAACCCATATTACCTTGCAGCGTTAATGTTTGACCATCGGTTAAAGAGCGATCGCCCCCTTCGGTAAATGCTAAATTACCATCACTGCCTTCAGAAACTGATTCAAGCTGTGGTACACCGTCCATTTCGGTTACGTTAGCACCATATATAGCCGCAACTGAACCACCGCTGCTGGCACTTTTAAGTACAATATTAATAACACCAGCTATAGCGTCAGAGCCATATTGCGCTGCTGCACCATCGCGTAATACTTCAATACGGGCAATAGCATTTGCAGGTATCGCATTTAAGTCAACCGATGATGAACCACGACCCGTTGAGCCATTTAAGTTAAGTAATGCGTTGCTGTGGCGGCGCTTACCATTAACAAGCACTAAGGTGTGATCGGGTGCTAAGCCACGAAGCTGAGCGGGGCGTACATGGTCGCTGCCATCAGTAAGTGATGCTTGTGGGAAGTTAAAGCTGGGTAATAAACTGCTAAGTAGGGCATTCGTTTCAGTAAAGCCTGAGTTTTTAAGTGCATCTGCACCAATTATATCGATGGGTACTGCGCTGTCTTCTACTGTACGGCCTAATCGGCGAGAGCCAATTACGCTTATTTGTTCGATGTTTTCTTCTGCTTTAGTGTCTTGCTCTGCAGCATTTACTGAGAGCGAACCAAGTAGTGCAGCAGACGCGCTCATTGCGAGTAATATTTGTGGTACCGATTGCTGTAATTTAAATAACGGTTTTCTATTCATGCTGTATTTCCCCATACCCATTGAATTATTTTAGTTTTGTACAAAAAGATTAAACCTCTTTGTTACCTTGAACATATACTTAATTAACAAAGTCAGTCAATTGAATAACATTCAATTAATTTAAGGGTTTTTATAATTACATTTGGTTGTTTTTTATAATGATCATTGTTTTGGTTATATAGCGAAGGTAATTGCTAAGTAATTGATGGATAATGAATTATATTTAAAAGTTAAATTTAACGTTTAATTAACTGGTAAGATGAGATTGATGGGTTAAATTAATTATGGGTAGGGAACCATTTTTATTGGGCTGGCAATAAATAGCAGTTAAGTTATAAATATTTTTAAAAATGTAAAATACAAATAAACCTATTAAATGTTAACTAAATTAACATTTAATGGGTGTATTATAAATTATGTACTACTTATTAGAACCTATACTTTAAAGCATGAAGCAATTTTGTTTTTATAAGTAATTGGTATAAAAAAGAATGCTAAAAATAGTGTTAAAATTTAATTTTTCCAACAAGCATATCTTTAAACATTACCCAATCTCCCCACAAACTGTAAAAAGGGTGTTTAAAAGTAGCTGGGCGGTTTTTTTCAAAAAAGAAATGCCCAACCCACGCAAACCCATATCCAATAACAGGTAATAGCCACAATAAACTGTAGTGTTGTTTTAATAATGCTATTGCGATTACAGCAAGAACGAGGGTGCTTCCTATAAAATGTAAGCGGCGGCAAGTAACATTGCGATGCTCTTTTAAATAATAAGGGTAGAAGGCTTTAAAGCTTTTAAACGTGGGGTTTGTACTTTGCATAGTATGCTCTTTTATTGTTTTTTATTTTAATGAGGGTCGTGCTATTAAAGCGTAAGTTTACATTTGTTTACAGCGATAAATGGCGCTTAACGCATCTAAATAGACAAAAGGGCTAAAAGTTAATAACTTAGGCGCACTATTAATAAATAAGAATGGAACTCAGGATGTTTAAACATACTTTAGCGTGTGCTGTAATTGTAGCGCTTAGCGGCTGTTCAGAGCCAACTAATACGGTAACTCAAGAAGAAGTAAAAGCACCAATGAAGCAAGTTAATGCAGTTATATACCCAGAAACAAAAAAAGGCGATATCGTAGACACCTACTTTGAAGAAGCCGTTAGCGACCCGTATCGTTGGCTTGAAGATGATATGAGCGACGAAACTGCCGATTGGGTTAAAACGCAAAACAATTTAACGTTTTCTTATTTAGAACAAATACCTTATCGCGATAAGTTAAAGCAGCGCCTTGAAAAACTAATGAATTACGAAAAAATAGGCGCTCCTTTTACTGAAGGCGATTACACCTATTTTTATAAAAACGATGGCCTGCAAAATCAATATGTTTTGTACCGCAGTAAAGATGGCGGCGACGTTGAAGTATTTTTAGATCCAAACAAGTTTAGTGAAGATGGTACGACGTCTATGTCGGGCTTATCGTTTTCAAAAGATGGCTCATTGCTCGCGTATCAAATATCTGAAGGCGGCAGCGATTGGCGTAAAATTATAGTTATTGATGCACATACTAAAGAGCAAGTTGAAGAAGCGCTTGTTGACGTTAAATTTAGTGGCATTGATTGGTTAGGCAACGAAGGTTTTTATTATTCAAGTTACGAAAAACCTAAAGGGAGTGAACTTTCGGCTAAAACAGATCAGCATAAAGCGTATTACCATAAGCTAGGTACTGCTCAGTCTGCTGATAGTGTTGTATTTGGTGAAACTGATGAGCAAAAACATCGCTATGTAGGCGCTGATGTAACTCAAGATGGCCATTACTTACTTATTTCAGCTAGTACGTCTACCTCAGGCAATAAACTGTTTATAAAAGATCTAACAAAAGAAAACAGTGAGTTTGTAACGGTTGTGGGAAATACTGATTCAGATACATCAGTTATTGATAACGAAGGCAGCAAGCTGTTTTTAGTTACTAACCTTAATGCACCAAACAAAAAAGTAGTCACGGTTGATGCAAGTAACCCAAGCCCTGAAAATTGGGTTGATTTAATTCCTGAAACCAAAAACGTACTAAACCTTACAAAAGGTGGCGATACCTTTTTTGCCAACTACATGGTTGATGCTATTTCGCAGGTAAAACAGTACAACAAAAAAGGCGAGCTAATTCGCGAAATTACATTACCAGGCGTGGGTACAGCACGTGGTTTTGGCGGTAAAAAAGATCAAACAACGCTTTATTATTCGTTCACTAACTACAAAACACCAGGTACTACTTATACGTTTGATGTAGCTACGGGTGAATCGGGTGTTTATCGTAAGTCGGCTATTGATTTTAACAGCGATGATTACACGTCTGAGCAAGTGTTTTACACATCAAAAGATGGCACTAAAATACCGATGGTAATTACCTATAAAACAGGTATTAAGCTTGATGGTTCAAACCCTACTATTTTATACGGTTACGGTGGTTTTAATATTAGTTTAACGCCAAGCTTTAGCCCCGTTAATGCAGTATGGCTTGAGCAAGGTAGTGTGTACGCCGTTGCTAATATTCGTGGTGGTGGTGAGTACGGTAAAGACTGGCACAATGCAGGCACTAAATTGCAAAAGCAAAATGTGTTTGATGATTTTATTGCGGCAGCTGAGTATTTAAAAGATAAAAAGTATACATCTAAAAAGCGTTTAGCACTGCGTGGTGGATCTAATGGTGGTTTATTAGTTGGCGCGGTAATGACCCAGCGTCCTGACTTATTTCAGGTGGCTCTTCCTGCTGTAGGCGTACTTGATATGCTACGTTACCATACATTTACTGCGGGCGCTGGCTGGGCATACGACTACGGTACGAGCGAGCAAAGCAAAGAAATGTTTGAATACATTAAAGGCTATTCACCTCTTCATAATGTAAAAGCCGGTGTTGAATATCCAGCCACTATGATCACGACAGGCGATCATGATGACCGTGTTGTCCCTTCGCATTCGTTTAAGTTTGCGGCTGAGCTTCAATCAAAACAAATGGGTAGTAACCCAACACTTATTCGTATAGAAACAAACGCGGGTCATGGTGCAGGTACACCAACTAGTAAAATTATTGATCAGTACGCTGATATGTTTGGTTTTACACTATATAACATGGGCGTAAAATCTTTATAAAACGCTCTAACTAAATATAAAAACTAAAAAGGCCGAGTAAATTAAATTTACTCGGCCTTTTTAATAATGCTCAGTTTTATATTACTTACGTCTATTGGTATTGCTACTGCATAGGTGAAAACAATCGTTGATACGTTTTATAAGCGTACTCGTCGGTCATTCCGCTTAAGTAATCGCAAATTATACGCATACCTTGGTTTTGCTTTTGCGCTTCTATGTATTGTGCTTGTGTTGTTTCGGGTAATAAACGCAGCGGATCGCTAGCAAACGCGGTAAATAACTCTATTAGTAAGTTTTGACCTTTAAACTCTATTTGTTGCATTTCGGGGTCGCGTATTAAACGTTGAAACACAAAATGCTTAAGTATTTGCAATACACTGTCGTATTGGGCATCTAATTTAGCGGTGTACTTTAAAATAGGGCATTCAAAGTTATCGTTTTGAATATCTAAATGTATATGAATAATAAAGGTATTAACCAGCTCACCTATGGCATCTTTTCGCTCATAATCATTTTTTGAAAACAAACGCTTCGTGAGCGACTCAAGCATGGTGTTTAACCAGTCAAAGTTTAGTGCTTTTAAATGAGGTAGAGCATGAGTTTGCCAATCGTCTAGCGTAAGTACATGGGTTGCAATGGCATCTTCTAAGTCGTGTACGGCGTATGCTATATCGTCGGCATGTTCCATTATTGCGCTATCGAGCGATTTATACGTTGTTTTAGCGCGGTACTTATCAATAGTGGCATGGTTACCCAGCAACGTTTTATCGTTTTGACTCAGTGGTTCTACTATCCAATTGAATATGGCTGCATCGTCGTTGTACAACCCTTTGGCAGGTCGCCAATCATCTGCTTTTATAAATGCACGACCGGTTGTATCGTCGGGAATTGTATGCCATAGCGTATTAATAAACGCGGGGTATTTTATAAAACCTAATAAAGTACGACGAGTTAGGTTCATACCGTGCCCGTTACTGTAGGGCTCAAGTTTTGCAACTATGCGCAGTGTTTGTGCGTTACCTTCAAAACCACCGTGATCGCGCATCATGTAATTTAGCGCTATTTCGCCACCATGGCCAAAAGGTGGATGGCCAATATCGTGCGCCAAACACAGTGTTTCTAGCAGTCCGGTTGATGGAAAGTGCGTAAAGTCGCTATGTTGCGCTTTTAAGTGGCGCAATATGCCAGTACCAATTTGCGATACTTCTAAAGAGTGGGTAAGGCGAGTGCGGTAAAAGTCGTTTAGGCCAATGCCCATAATTTGGGTTTTAGCTTGCAAACGCCTAAATGCAGCTGCATGAATAATACGCGAACGATCGACCTGCCACGGCGAGCGGTTATCGTTAGGACGATGTTTATATTGCTCTATTATTCGGCTTTGCCATTGTTTATCCATACTGCTTACTCACACATAGTTAATATTATTAAACTTTGCCCAGTATACCCATGGACTTATAAATTGCGAATGAACAAATGCACTACATAGGCTCTGTTTTATCTAAAATTCAAATATACTGCTGAAAATTCAACCGTAAAAGGTCATCAAACCCCAGTTATTCGCGTTTATAAAGTGGCTTAGGTATAATGCGCCTTCGTATGCTTGTGTATTAACCATGCATAACTAAGTTTGATAGAGAGAATACATGTTAAAAACGATTTTTAAGCTTTTACTAACCGTGTTTTTTGTTTGGGCGCTTGCATACCCGTTTATACAAAATGATGATGTTGATTTAGACGAGCAAACGTCAGAACAACCAAAAAAAGTGAAGAAAAAAGAAAAACCATTACATAATGTAAAACTGCCAAAGTTTTCAGAATTTAGTGATGTTAAAGAAAAAAAACATGCATTTTTTAGCTTTATTCGTCCGCACGTTGAAGCCGAAAATAAAAAAATATTACAGCAACGCGCTAAGCTTCAAATTGCACGATTAATGCTTGAGGATAACGAGCCACTGCAATCTAAGCAAAGCAAAGATATTATCAAAATTTTAGAGTCGTACGATTTACCAACAACGCTTGATACTTTAACGCTTAGTCTTGCATTGCGCCGTGTTGATATAATTCCTAAAGAATTAGCGCTTATGCAAGCTGCAAACGAATCTGCATGGGGCACATCACGTTTTGCACGTATTGGCCTTAACTTTTTTGGTCAGTGGTGTTATTCAAAAGGCTGTGGCATGGTCCCTAGACGCCGTAGTACCGGTGCTGCGCACGAAGTTGCTGCGTTTAAATCGGTAAGAGCTGCTATAAACTCTTACTTTAAAAACATAAATACGCATCCTGCTTATAAAGATTTGCGCGCAATACGTGAAAACTTACGTCTTGAGCAAAAACCAATTTTAGCGACTGAACTTACACAAGGTTTAATGTCTTACTCTGAGCGCGGTGAAGCGTATATAGAAGAGTTAAACACGATGATTAGCCAAAATAGAGCCTACTTTGATGAATAAATACATTTTTAATTGTACCAACGCTATTGTGTTAGTACTGCTGAGCATTAGTGCGTTTAATGTAAATGCGAGAGAATTTGTGATGTCGTATGACGGTTTTTACGACCGCTTAAAAATTGTTAACAAAGGCGACTTTCAATATGCGCGAGTTAACTTTTACATTAGTGATATTGGTACTAATGAAACATGTGCGATTAAAAGCGGTACTATTTTAACCGAAAGAAACGAGTATCCACTTAACTTTACCGATAAAGCACAATTACTATTGCCGTTCGATAAGCAGCTTGATACCGATAAAGCGGTCATTGTAGTAGAGCCGCTCAATCCTGTGCACGATTGCCAATTAAAGCTACAAATTGAAGCAAACGAACTTGAAGGTTTAGCATTTTCAAAGCAGTCGTTATATACCATTAACGAAGAACTTGATGAGCTATTAACTGATTTGTCGGGCTTTTTTGTAAGTAAATTAATGTGGTTTTTATTACCCGAGCAAAAGGGCGTAGCAGTTACATTTAAAAGCCCAATGCAATTTGATGATAAGAGCATAACGTGTGAAAAGTCAGTGTGTTATTTTGCAGTTGAAGATAGCTGGGAAGATGATAGCGCAGTGCTTGGCGATATATCGAACGTTATTAAAGTAACGCCTTGGATTGTTAAGTAACTCACATACAAAAAGCGGCATTTAGCCGCTTTTTTTGTACCAAAATCAGTACTCGTTTTTAGTCTTTGGTTTTTATTTAATAAGTGGTGCTGATGAATCGCGCTGCATTAAAGTAGGTTCAAAAAAACGATTTATAACGAGGTTTTTATTTTGATATACGTCTTTAAGTACTAATTTAGCAGCCATTTCGCCCATTTTCCCGACCGGATTATCTATGGTCGTGAGTGTAGGGTATAGGTAGTTTGCAAAAATAACGTTATCAAATCCAACAATCGATAAATCAATTGGTAAGTTATAACCGTGCTCTCGTGCATACTTCATGGCACCGGAGGCCATTTCGTCATTGGCGCATACCAGTGCAGTAAAGCTAAGTTTTTCATCAATAAAATGTTTTAAGCCTTTACTACCGCCAGTTTCGTTAAAGTCGCCAATATAAAAAAGCGTAGGATCAAATTTTACACCAGCCTCTGTAAGCGCTTGTTTGTGACCTTCTAAGCGGTTAAAAGCATCGGCTTTAAACTGCGGGCCTGCAATATACGCTATTTGTGTATGGCCTTGATTTAATATCGATTTAGTGGCTAGGTAACCACCTAATTGATTATCTAGGCTGATGCAGTTGTCTTTTAGTTGCTCTACGTAACGGCTCATTAAATAAACGGGTGTAGAGCCTTGGCTTAGTTTTATTAGGTAGTCGTCTGAGACAGCTTCTACGTGCAAAATAATAGCATCGCAGCGTCTGCTAATTAAAAACTCAATGCCTTCTTGTTCTTTGTCTTCTTCACTGTGTCCGGTAGTAATAATAACGTGTTTACCCGCAGCACGAAGCTCCGACTCAATACCTGCCATCATTTGGGCAAAGAAAGGACCATGTAACTCAGACACTAAAATACCGACACTGTTAGTACAGTTAGAGGCTAAAGATTGCGCTATTGAATTAGGCTTGTAGCCAAGCTGCGCCATAGCATCAAGCACTTTTTGTTTAGTTTTATCGCTTACACGGGTATTTTTGTTCATCACGCGAGAAACGGTGGCTAACGATACGCCCGCAAGCTCTGAGACTTGATAAATTGTTGCCATGTTATTTGTTCACTCGCTTATCCTTAACTACTTCGGCTAAATAATACCTTAGAGTATATATCTTAACTAGCTGTTAGTTTAGATTGAATATTTTCAACAACCTGATTAGTCAGTGTATATTTTTTCATTATGTAGGCAACAAATAATGAGCCAAAAGCAGGTAGTACAGTGAATGACAGTAAAATACCGTGTTGGGTATCAAGAGTTTGTACTGCATCGGCCTGATAACTGTAAAAAGATAACAACCAGCCTGCAATTGCGCCGCCTACAGCCACGCCCATCTTAATAAAAAATATAACGCCTGAATAAACCAAACCCGTAATGCGTACACCTGTTTTTTCATGCCCATAATCTATGGTGTCGGCCATTTTTGCCCACAACAACGGGGTTGCCATATCTAAAAAGAATTTCCATAAAATAAAGGCAGTGAATGCGAGTACTAATTGATCTTTACTAATAAAGTAACTAAAACCACAAATAGCGGCGGCAATAACTTGTAAGCTTATATAGGCCTTTATTTTACAAAAGCGCTTTGCAAGTGGTTGAGCTAAAGCACAACCTACCATGCTGGCTGCAACACCTAGCGTCATAAATAAAGTGATTAAATCGTCTCGACCTAAATAGTACTTTACGTAGTAAACAGCAAGCGTAAGCCTTAATACTTGCCCGGTAAGTAAAAAGAATGCAGCTAAGCAAAGTGTTCGCCATTGATCGTTTTTAATTAATGCTTTAACACTTTGTGCAAAAGGAATGTTTTGCTCTTTAGGCTGTTGTATACGCTCTTTTGTGCCTAAAAAACAAAGTAAAAACAGTACAAGGCCTAAAATACTCATTGCAGTCATTGTGTATTGATAACCCTTTGCTGCATCGCCTTGGCCAAAGTACTCAACCATTGGCATAGTACAACCCGCTACTATTACGCCGCCTAGCATACCAAATACAAACCGGTAAGACTGAATAGTCACGCGCTCTTTTGCGTCGCTTGTAAGTACGCCGCCCAATGCACAATAAGGAATATTAATAGCGGTGTAGACAACCATAAGCAGAGTGTAAGTAGTAAAAGCGTAAATTATTTTATCGGTGCCTTCTAAATCAGGCGTAGTGAACGCTAAAATACTAATAATGGCAAAAGGAAGGGCAAGCCAAAGTAAGTAGGGGCGAAAGTGCCCCCAGCGCGTATGTGTTTTATCTGCAAGGTTACCCATTAATGGGTCGGTTACAGCATCAAAAATACGCACTGCTAAAAACATAGTACCTACAACAGCAGGCGATAAACCCACTACGTCTGTGTAGTACAGCATTAAAAACATCATAACTGTTTGAAAAATAATATTACTGGCGGTGTCGCCTAAGCCATACGCTATTTTTTCTTTTACACTGACCATGATTGTTTATCCCGCTTTATACTTGTTTTTAGTTGTGGGTATACTCTTATCTTTTAGAGATGAGTTCTTTATAAGCTAAGCCACTATTTTTAATGGTGCGTTGCTGCGTCTTATAATCTACATACACAATACCAAAACGTTTTAAATAACCTTCTGCCCACTCAAAGTTATCCATTAAGCTCCAAGCAAAGTAGCCATCTATAACAACACCTTGTTCAATCGCATTATGAACCGCATTTAAGTGATCATTATAGTAATTTAAACGATCTAAGTCGTTAACTTCACCATTATTATATGTATCGGGCATGGCTGCGCCATTTTCGGTTATATAAATAGGCGGTAGCGTGTATGTTTTATTAAGCGATACGAGCAGGTCGGTGAACGATTGCGGGTAAACTTCCCATCCCATATCAGTCAACGGACCCGTAGGTGCAATGGGTTCATAAATGTCAGTAGGATGCGCCTTATAAACTTGGCGGGTATAAAAGTTAATGCCTAAGTAATCAATTGGCTGAGAAATTAATTCCATATCACCAGGGTGTATGTCTGGTAAATGATCGCTTGGTAATTGGTTTATTATATCGGGGTACTTACCATCCATTATTGGTTTCATGTACCACTGATTTAAGTAGTCATCAGCGTATTTGGCACTGTCTATGTCTTGTTGATTATCGGTAAGTGGATATGCGGGTGTAAAGTTAAGCACAATGCCGTTTTGAGTATTAGGCGATGTTTTATTTAGCACGTTCATGGCCAAACCATGAGCGAGTAATAAGTGATGAGCTGCTTTTTTACCATACTGCTTGCCGACTAAGCCTGGGGCATGTATGCCAATTTCGTAACCCAAAAACGCGCTGCAAAAGGGTTCGTTTAATGTAGCGTACGAATACACTCGTGTTCCAAATGCGTTAGTAATTAGTTCTACGTATTGCTCAAATGCATAAGCTGTTTTTCTGTTGAGCCAGCCGCCTTCATCTTCAAGGTGTTGCGGTAAATCCCAGTGGTACAAAGTAACAAAGGCTTTTATATTTTTTCGTTTTAGCTCATCTAAAATATCAGTATAAAACTTAACGCCTACAGGATTTAACTTTCCGTCTTGAGTCATCACGCGAGGCCATGAAATAGAAAGCCTGTAAGCATCAACACCTAGAGACTCTATTAAATCTATGTCTTGTTGCCAATTATTGTAATGATCGCAGGCAATATGACCATGTGAATTGTCAGCAATTTTACCTGCAGTACTACAAAAGGTATCCCAAATACACGGTAAGCGATGCTCATATCCGCCCTCTATCTGAAATGATGCTGTAGCTACACCATAAATAAAGTCTTTTGTTAATAGAGGTGAATTAAATGGTAATGATATTTTTGTCATTGGTTACAAACCTTTTTGAGAACTTAATTGCACGCTTAGCGCTTATTTTTACTGACTTTCAGCGGGTACAAAACATTATTAAAAATAAAAGTTGTTGAAATATGTAACATGTTCGTATTTAATTAGCCGTGAAAGCGCTTACATTTTTAGATTAATGTTAATTAATCTTCAGGTCAACTCTTAAATACTGCGCCTTAGCGGGGTTTGTATTAATTACTTACTGAAGATCAATTTATAATAATAAATTGCGGAGAGCACATGGCTAGTTCAGCACCACTGACATCACACACACAGTCGCAAAACCACCAAGATAAAAACTATGGTTTTGCACTTACATCTTTAACTTCACTGTTTTTTATGTGGGGTTTTATTACCTGCTTAAATGATATTTTGATTCCGCATTTAAAAGCGGTTTTCGATTTAACGTATGTACAAGCAATGCTTGTGCAGTTTTGCTTTTTTGGCGCTTACTTTTTAATGTCACTCCCTAGTGGACACATTGTTAAAAAGCTTGGTTATAAAAAAGGAATCGTGGTTGGGCTTTTAATTGCGGCAGTAGGGTGTGTCTTATTTTACCCAGCAGCGTCTTTACATAGTTATCCTGTATTTTTATTCGCTTTATTTGTACTTGCCAGTGGCATAACGTTATTACAAGTATCTGCAAATCCTTATGTAAGTTTGTTGGGTTCAGCAAAAACAGCGTCTTCTCGTTTAACGCTTACTCAAGCTTTTAACGCGTTAGGCACTACGGTTGCACCATCATTTGGTGCTCTGTTAATTCTGGACTCAGCGTCAGAAGCCTTTTTAACACCTGCACAAAATGCAGAGTCAGTTCAACTTCCTTACCTCCTTTTAGCTGCAATGCTTATTTTACTAGCCGGTATTTTTGCATGGCTTAAATTACCAGACATTATGAGCGAGCAAAAAGCAGAAGCCGAAAAATCAGAGGCAATTGAAGGCAGTGCTTGGCAGTATCGCCATCTTGTATTAGGTGCTGTGGGCATATTTATGTATGTTGGCGCAGAAGTGGCAATTGGTAGCTTTTTAGTAAGCTTTTTAGCACAAGAACATATTGCAGGGCTAAAAGAGCATGTTGCAGCTCATTACATCACTTATTATTTTGGTGGTGCTATGGTTGGGCGTTTTATTGGTGCTGCTGTAATGCAAAAATTACCCGCTGGTAAAGTACTTGGCTTTAACGCGACCATGGCTATTATTTTAGTCGTTATTGCCATGAGCACGTCGGGTCAATTAGCAATGTGGTCAATACTATTGGTTGGTTTATTTAATTCTATTATGTTCCCCACTATTTTTAGTTTAGCGTTAAATGGACTTGGTAAGCATACCGCTCAAGGCTCTGGTATTTTGTGTTTGGCGATTGTAGGTGGTGCAATAGTGCCACTTTTACAAGGTGCACTTGCTGATAGTGTGGGTGTTCAACTTTCGTATGTTTTACCTATTTTATGTTACATATTTATCGTGTTCTATGGTTTAAGCGGTAGCAAACCAGTTCAAGCGCAGGAGACTCTATAATGAAAACCCCTTTTACACTTAATAAAATAGCCTTAGCAACATTAATTGCATCAGTAGGTACTTTATCGGCTTGTTCAAACGACGCAGTAACATCGGTTGAAACTAATGAAACGTTATCTAAAACAGCGCAAATTTGGCCAAAACTTAATATTGCCGTTAAAAAAGATGCCGATATTGAAGCTAAAATAGTTAACTATTTAAAAGCCATGACACTTGAGCAAAAGGTTGCTCAAATGATTCAGCCAGAAATTCGTGATATTACCGTTGAAGACATGCGTAAATATGGCTTTGGTTCATATCTTAATGGCGGTGGTGCATTCCCTAATGGCGACAAACATGCAACACCAATGGACTGGGTAGCCTTAGCAGAGAGCTTTTATCAAGCTTCTGTTGATGACTCACTTGATGGCAGTAGTATCCCAACTATGTGGGGCACCGATGCAGTACATGGTCATAATAACGTAATTGGCGCGACGCTTTTTCCACATAACATTGGTTTAGGCGCGGCTAATAACCCAGATTTAATAGAGCAAATAGCGTCTATTACCGCAGTAGAAGTAATGGCTACGGGGATAGATTGGGTATTTGCACCCACTGTAGCAGTAGTACGAGACGACCGATGGGGCAGAACGTACGAAGGCTACTCAGAAGATCCAAAGATTGTTCACGATTATTCAGCAGCCATAGTAAATGGATTGCAAGGTAAAGCCGATGGCGACTTTTTAAGTGACAAGCGTGTAATTAGCACGGTTAAGCACTTTATTGGCGACGGTGGCACCGTTGATGGGGATGATCAGGGAAATAATATAGATAGCGAACAGTCGCTATTTGATATTCATGCCCAAGGTTATGTAGGTGGCTTGTCGGCGGGTAGCCAATCGGTTATGGCATCTTTTAATAGCTGGAATGGCGTTAAAAATCACGGCAATAAATATTTACTTACTGATGTATTAAAAACACGAATGGGTTTTGATGGATTCGTAGTAGGCGATTGGAACGGTCATGGGCAAATTAAAGGCTGTACTAACGAAAGCTGCCCAGAAGCTGTAAACGCTGGTCTTGATATTTTTATGGTGCCAACAGGCGCGTGGAAGCCATTATATGAAAATACAATTGCACAAGTAAATGCAGGTAAAATAAGTATGAGCCGCATTGATGATGCGGTTGCACGTATTTTACGCGTAAAGTTACGCGCTGGGTTATTTGATAAACCAAGCCCGGCTAAGCGTCTTTACTCGGGTAAAACAGAACTTATTGGCGCGCAAGAGCATCGCGAAGTCGCACGCCAAGCTGTGCGCGAATCGCTTGTATTACTTAAAAATAAAAATAACCTATTACCTATCGCAGCTAATCAACGCGTACTTGTTGCAGGTGATGGTGCTGATAATATAGGTAAACAGTCGGGTGGTTGGAGTATTACGTGGCAAGGGACTAATAATAAAAATGCAGATTTCCCTGGAGCAACGTCAATTTACAAAGGGCTTGAAGAGCAAATATCTGCAGCAGGTGGAAGTGTTACTTTAAGTGCTGATGGCACGTTTGAGCAACGTCCAGATGTTGCCATTGTTGTATTTGGTGAAGAACCTTACGCAGAAGGGCACGGCGATAAAGATAACCTTGAGTTTGAGCGCGGAAATAAAAAGTCATTAGCACTTTTAAACTCGCTAAAAGAGCAAGGCATTCCTGTTGTATCGGTGTTTATATCAGGTCGACCTATGTGGGTTAACAGCGAACTTAACGCATCTGACGCGTTTGTAGCTGCATGGTTGCCAGGTACTGAAGGCGCAGGTATTGCTGATGTTTTATTAAAAGCGGCAGACGGCACCATTCAAAATAACTTTAAAGGTAAATTATCGTTTTCTTGGCCTAAATCAGCGGTACAAACTGCGGTTAATAAAGGCGATGAAAATTACGACCCATTACTCCCTTATGGTTTTGGTTTAACGTACGGCGATAAAAACGTGTTAGCTGACGACCTTGATGAAGACTCTAAACTTGATAACTCAGGGCTTACGAGTATGGATATACTTGTTGGTGCACCTGTAGCACCATGGCGCTTATTGTTAAAATCGGGCGATGAGCTTTTAGATGTATCGAGTAGTACTCATGAATTTGGTGCAATTAAATACCGAACTGAGGACAAAATAGTACAAGAAGACGCTCGCCAATTTAGCTTTAGCGGTGCAGAAAAAGCCAGTGCTGAAATAGTAACAAGCTTTGCAGAAGATACCATTGCCTACGTTGAAGCCGATAGTGTGATTAGCTTTGATATTAAATTAAACGAAGCACTAACGAGCGATATAGCACTTGCTATGACTTGCTCGGGCGAATGTGGTGCAAGCATTGATTTAGCAAACGTTGTAGATAAAAGCATTGAGAATAAATGGCAGTCAGTATCAATCGATTTAGGTTGTTTTGCTGATAAGGGTGTTAATTTTGCAAACCTAACAAGCCCATTTAGCTTACGCAGCAATGGTAAAGCATCAATTTCTGTGGCTAATATTCAGTTTGTGCCTAATAAAGCAGGCGAAGCTACACTGTCTTGTAAGTAGTTTATTAACTCTATTGTGTATACCAAAGCCCTTCGAATGAAGGGCTTTTTTTATGTAGAGGATTAATACTAACCTGCATAAATACTTGAGCTAATTGATATAACTAAATAGGAGCAAGTGGCTATAAATACAAAGAGTTACCACGTTTTTATAGGAAGAACCTTTTTTATAATAGCTTGTAAAATAATTAGCACTGCATTAAGAGGTTTTTTTCGTCAAAGCTAACTACTTTATCTCTGCCGGTTTCTTTAGCAAGATAAAGGCGTTTATCAGCCAACGACAGTAAGTCTTTTACACTCACTTTACCATTTACAGAGTGACTCACTCCGGCGCTCACAGATAGTTTTATATGCGCGTTTTGATAATAAAACGGATGCTTAGAAATATTTTCACGTAAGTGCTCTGCATATTCTTTAGCTGCTCGTAGGGAATAGTCTGGTAGTAATATTGCAAATTCTTCACCGCCTATTCTGGCGCAAATACCCTCATCAATAAATTGCTCTTTTATGTGCTGCGCAATCCATTTAATTGCTTGATCGCCCGTGTCGTGGCCGTACTTATCGTTTACATGCTTAAAAAAGTCGATATCTAGAATAATTATAGATACATCTATATTATTGTTATTAGGTTGTTTAAGGACTGCTTTGGCGTTATTAAAAAAACCTCTGCGATTAAATAACTGTGTAAGAGAGTCGGTATTGGCAAGGTTCGATAGCGTGTATTCACTATTAGAAAATAACAAAAATGGCAGTATAAGAGCACTCAGTGTGGCTAATAGTAAATGACTAATAAGCACAATTTGCAAAGGGGTTGCTACATCTTGAATACTCGAACTAAGTACCGGTATTGATAGAAATATAGCATTTAAAAACATAACTCCACTGTGCACTAAAAAGCAGGTAATTAACGCCTTTTTCTGGGCTTTAGCAACAAAGCTCATGCTTTTGATTAAATACGCTGTGTAAATAAATAATCCGGCAATTACTAAACTCGTTAGCATTTTTGCTGCACCGAAAGGATAAATTGCCAATAACAATAAGCTAGAAAAACCAAATATGCAGTAAAGAGGCATTAAGCTAATATTTTGTACGTTTTTGTATTTATATAGTCCAACAATAATTAAAAGTGGGCTAGTAATCATTGAAACACTAGCCAAATAGTGGGTTATTAAAGGAAGATCTATGAATAAGCGCAAACATGCTAGTATTTCGGCTAATGCGAATGTGGCACAGGCTAAACCAAATAATAAAAAAGATGTTTGTTTTTTATATTTATAAATTGAGAGAAAAAATAAACTTATGAACAAGTTAAGGATAAAAGAGAAGAAGATCACAGTAGGCAAATGAAACATGATTTATTCTCTTTATTATAAAATGATGAAATATATATTTAACTAACTGTTGTAATTATTATGTATTAATAAGAAAAGGTCAATTCAGTTAAAAGGATTGCTTTTTCAATTTTTATATTTTACCTCAAGAATTATTAACGCCCGCTAAACCAAACTCTCTAAAGCTGATTTAATATCAGGATGATGAAAACGATAATTATGAACGAGCGCCTTTTTAGGGACTACAAATTGTCCCGTTGTTAGTAAGTCTGACATTTCACCCATTAATAGTTTAAGTGCTGCAGTGGGCATAGGAATAAATGCAGGTCGCGATAACGCCTCGCCTAAGCTTTTACCAAATTGAGCATTGCTTACAGGGTTTGGCGCAGTTGCGTTAACAGGGCCAGATATTTCTGGATGCTTAATAATAAAAAGTATTAGCTGAATCATATCGTCGATGTGTATCCACGACATTCCTTGCTCGCCATTACCAATTGGGCCGCCTAAACACAATTTAAAAGCGGGTAGCATTTTACTTAATGCTCCACCTTTTTTAGCTAAAACAATACCCGTGCGCAAAAGGCACACTCTGGTGTGTTCTGATTGCGCGAGTAGCGCTGCATTTTCCCAGTCTTTACAAAGCTGGTGGCTAAATTCGTCGTGTGGGTTTTCAAAAGTTTCATCAATAGGGTTACTATTTTGTCGACCATAAAACCCAACGGCGCTTCCAGATATAAAAGTATGTGGGGCAGTGCTACAAGCTTTAATAGCTTCACTAATTTGTTGTGTAACACCAATACGGCTGTCGCGTATTATTTGCTTTTGTTTGTCGCTCCAGCGTTTATTTACAATAGGCTCGCCAGCTAGATTAATAACAATATCAACAGTGTTAAAATCTACTGCATTAACATTGCTTACGGCTTTAACTTTATGGCCCAATAATACGTTTGCTTTAGTCGGATTTCGGCTAAGCACAGTAACAGTATTATGATGAAGTAAAAAAGGGCATAAGTGCTTACCAATTAATCCCGTCGCGCCAGTAACAAATATATGCATTATTAATCCTTACAATAAAATAGTAGCAAGTGATTAAAAAACATACTCGCTAGCAAACAGCTTTGCAAATTTATACGTAAAACAGGCTTTTATGATCACTTCGTAATTATTTCATTTAATTACCTTTTGCCTTACACTAAAGCCATATCATTAATAAGAGGATTAATAAATTGGCAAGTTTAACTGGAGTAAATAAAAGCTTAATAGTTTTTGCTTCCTTAGTGGTCGTACTCGCGGGGATAAAAGCGGCAAGTGTAATTATTATTCCGTTTATTTTGGCGGCGTTTATTGCCATTATTTGTAATCCGCTTATCAAGTTTTTTGCGCGCTACCGAATTCCTAAAGGCATTGCTGTTATGTTGGTAGTGCTTATTATAGTTGGCTTAGGTGTAAGCCTTGGCGGGCTTGTAGGGCAATCAATAAACGATTTTTCGCAGCAACTTCCTGAGTATAAAACACAACTCAAAGAAGAATTTGTATGGCTTGTAGATTTAGCATCTCAATACAACATACTGATTAATAAAGAACAGTTAATCAATATGTTCGACCCAGGTAAAATGGTTGATGTAGCCACTAATATGCTCACCGGTTTAGGTGGCGTAATGGCAAACATGTTTTTAATTATTTTAACCGTTGTTTTTATGTTGTTTGAAGGGCCAATGCTGAGCAAAAAAATACACATGGCACTTGAAGATCCCGATAGCAAAATGAAGCAAATTGACCGCTTTTTAGAGTCTATTAATTCATATCTGGCAATTAAAACACTAGTAAGTTTAGGTACGGGTATTATTGCTGCGTTTTACTTATGGATTTTAGACGTTGACTACTTTGTGCTGTGGGGGGTATTGGCATTTATGTTCAATTACATTCCTAATATTGGGTCAATTATTGCGGCTGTACCGGCTGTATTACTTGCGCTTATTACTCAAGGTCCGTTAATTTCGGGATTGGTTGCTGCAGGTTATTTAACAATAAATACGGTAATGGGCAATATTGTAGAGCCTAAGTTTTTGGGCAAAGGGCTGGGCCTTTCAACATTAGTGGTATTTTTATCATTAATATTTTGGGGTTGGTTATTAGGTACTGTGGGTATGCTTTTATCTGTGCCATTAACGATGATTGTAAAAATAGGCTTAGAAGCCAGTGCTGAAGGTAAGTGGGTTGCCACTCTACTAGGCAGTGGCGAAGACGTTGCTAAAAATAACTAACATCTATAACTATCAAGGGCTGTAAAATTAAAGCCCTTGATGGTTAAGTTATCAGTAAATACAGGGCTATTAATTAACAAACAATTTAATAGCGTCATCCACCGCGTTTATTGCGCCTTCTAAATATCCTGCTTCTTGTTTTGCAAACTCACTCGCTACAAAACGAATGTTCAAGTTATTTAATTGCTCATCTAAGCCTGAAAAATCAAATTCTGGGTGCTGCGAAGGCTGAGTTTGATCGTCTCTATTAGCTACAAACTTATCGTCTGCCCAGTCTTTAATAAAATACCCCGTTGCCTTTTCAGCATCTTTACCATAAAAATAGCTAAGCTGTTGGGCACAGGCTTGAATTAATTGCTCTTTAGTTACTTGGTTTCTTGATAAGTAGGGCACACCTATAAAGCCAAATAATGCGGCGTAATTGCCATCTTCAGCACTGGCATCGTGAATTTCGACCATTGGGCCTACGCGACTAAAGCATTGTCCTGATAAGTTTTTATCACGCCAAAATGCATGTTCAAAAGTAGCTATAAATTTGGCTTGTCCTGCCATCCATGTAGGTACACTACTAAGACGGTTTATGAGCGTTGGAGTAGCCCATAGTTCAGGTGTTAAGTGTGTTGTAACCATACGAGCAGGAATAGCTGAAATTAGTTTTTCAGTAGTAAATTGCTTTATATTACCTAAGTGATTAACCGTAATTTGCCAGTTATTATCACCTTTTTTAAGCTCAGTGACATTGTGTTCTAATAACACTGAATCAGGATTAAGTTGCCCGTATAAGGCAGTTATTAAGGTATTCATGCCGTGCTTAAGCCTAAATAACTGCATATCTCCAGCACCTGCAATTTGTTGAGGCTGCTTGGCGTTAGGTGCTTGATATAACACATCACCTTTGTTGTATTGCTCAAATATACTTAAGTGGAGTGACTTTACTAAAGCTTGGATTTTTGGTTGGTGAGGAAATATCCACGTAGGACCCAAATCAAAACTAACATCGTTATTTATTGGTGATTGCGCAGCAAAAATTCGGCCGCCTAATTGCGATTTAGCTTCCAGTAATAAGTACTCAATATTAAGCAGTTGTAATTTATACGCACTGTATAAGCCGGCGAGTCCGCCACCTATAATTATTACTGGTTTAGTCATTTATTTACCTATTAGCTATTTAGCAATCTACTAGTAGGTAGTTTGTTTTGATATGAATAAATTGTCAAGTAGACTAAAGGGAACTAGTAGTGAAACGTAATACCAATCTGCTTATATACGAGGTCTATTTAACGTTAAGAAAATTACGCTAGAACTAGGCAAAAATTTTTGTATCTAGTTGTTCTAAATAAAAAATTTTTAACGACGTTATAGTGCAATTTAATTCGTTAAATTGATCAAAGATTTATGCAGGTTGGTATAACTAGTTTAGTGTGCTTAAGTTACGTTAAAATGGGTGTTTTAGTGATTCTGTAAATTGATTTATAAGCTCAATTTCACAGAGTTTATAGCTAATGGCTGCTGTTGTCATATTAGGGAGTTTTATTAAGTAGCGCCATTGACAGGCGCTCTCTAGGTACTTTTCGTTATCACTAATGCTGCGCATAAATAACGGTAGTACTTGTGTATTGCCTGTACTTTCTTGTAATTTAGTTAGCTCAAATTTACGCTTTTGTATCCAACTACCTTGCACTTGTTTTGTTTTATCAATTTGGGTGTCTAGGCATTGAATATAACGTTTAGCTTCATCGGTTGTTGCTTTAGCGGCTAAAGTACATGCCTCATCTGCAAAGCTGTACTGGCTTGTAGTTAATAGCACAATGGCAGTTAGTTTTAATAAATAGTTACTTTTTGTCATTGTAATTAAACTCTAAGATAAATTGAGCGCCGGCTAAGTTATCAGCATCGGTAATGGTAAGCGTCCCGTTATACGACTTAACTAAATCAGATACAATCGCCATGCCTACGCCGTGTCCGCTTTCGTATGTATCGAGGCGAGTACCACGTGTAAGTAAAGATTCACGTTTATCCTCTGGCACACCAGGGCCATCATCGCTAATTCCAATACACAGAGTTTTACTTTGGATTACTTGTATTTCTACTTGCGAGCGACACGCTTTACAGGCGTTATCAATCAAGTTACCGAGTAATTCCATTAAATCTGTTTGGTCACCTAAAAAGTAATCTTTTTCGGTTACGGTGCAGGTAAAAATAATATCTTTATCACGGTATACTTTTGCCATAGCACTGAGTATTGAATCGAGTACTGGCTTAATAGGTGTTTGCTTTTTCCACGTGTCTGATGCACCGGTTGCAGCACGCTTTAATTGGTGCTCGATCATCACATTAATTCGGTCGAGTTGTTCTTGTGCATCGGCATCGTTTGCCAATGGACTTGATTTAAGTACTGCAAGCGGTGTTTTAAGAGCATGAGCAAGGTCGCTTAATGAGGCTCTGTAGCGCTCTTTTTGGCGCTGTTGCGACTCAAGTAGCAAGTTTAGGTCTGCTTTTATTGTTTGCAGCTCTACAGGGTAGAGGCCTTTAATTTCTTGAATATCACCCGATTCAATCGCTTTTATTTCTTTATCGAGTCGTTGGAGTGGGCGAGCGCTCCAAATGAAACCAATCGCCATTAGGCCTGCAATTGCAATCCCCATGATAAACATCCAATCTACAAGGGTTTGCTTAAAGCCATCCATTATACGAAGTAGAGCGTCGTTACGTTTGACTAATATAAAGCGAGCTTGTTCTGATTGATCTATGTTGTTTAAAATTACAGTCAGGCTAAGTTGCCAGTACGCGGTATTATTATACTCCACACGCCTGAAGTCGGCGGCACCGGCTTTGGTTTCTATTTGTTGAGGTACATAGTTTAAATTTACAGCCGATTCTGAGTTCCAAACAGGGTCATCATCGCGGTAAATCATTGCGTAGGTGTCTGAATTTAATCTGTTTAACTCAGGCGCTAAAATAGTGCTGGGCATAATAATACCATGCTCAGTAAAGTCGACTTCAGATATTAGCGAGTAGAGCTGTGCCTCGAGGGTTTTTTCTGTCGCATCAACAAGTGAAGCGTAATACGCTTTGCCAATTGAATAAAATAAGATAGGGAGTGCGACTAATAAAACAAAGACAAGGATAAATCCTTGCCTTATTTTTAACGATATTTGCGGTATTACCACTGGCTTTTAAGCCTGTAACCACGCCCACGTAGTGTTTCTACTGGGTTTAGTACGCCTTCAGGGTCAAGCTTTTTACGCAAACGTAGTACAAATACTTCAATTACGTTTGAATCAAGGTCGAAATCTTGGTCGTAAATATGCTCAGTAAGTTCTGATTTAGAAATTACTTTTTGCGGATTTACCATTAAGTATTCAAGTACTTTATATTCGTAAGCTGTAAGGCTAAGTTCTTTATCATCAACCCATACTTGTTGTGAACGTGTATGAATTTTAATTGGACCCGCAGTCATTTCTGGATTTGCTTTACCAGCACTGCGACGAATTAATGCATTACAACGTGCAATAAGTTCTTCAACATGAAATGGTTTAGTAAGGTAGTCATCTGCACCTGCATCCAAACCTTCTACTTTATCCTGCCAGCGATCGCGCGCTGTTAAGATTAAAATAGGGATAGTAATGCCTTGTGCTCGTGCTTTATTGATTAGCTCAATACCGTCTATTTTAGGTAAACCTAAATCAACTACGGCCATATCAAGCGGGTATTCTGTAATGTGGAAAAGACCTGCTTCACCATCGTGACATAAATCCACGCTGTAACGTTCTTTTTCTAAAGCATTACGTAGGTTATCTGCTAAATGTAAATCGTCTTCAATAACTAAAATTCGCATTTGTTAATCCTTTTTCACTTCGCCGGTTTTTTTATTTATATGTAAATCAACGACGTGGCCGTCAGATTTGAGTATTCGTACGGTATAAAAATCTGTTTTTTCGGTAATTTTTAAGGTCTTACCGCCTATTGTTTTCTTTGCAAGTATTACGGCTTTCTTTTTGTCCACCTCAGCATGAGATGCTTGGGTGGCCGTCGCTGCTTGAGCAAAGTTAGCTAAGCTAACACAAGCAATAAAACCGAGGCTTAATAATACGCGCATAATGGAAAACTCCTAGACCAGACCCACTTAGTTTAATTAACTAAGTTACTAAAATTCAAGTAAAAACGCTAAATTCGCTTTTATCACAGTAATTTTAATTAAAATCTTGTGAACAAACCCTGAATTACAGTGCAACACACGCTCTTAGGGTTTAATACACTTTTAAGCAGGGAACACTTTTTTGAAAGGTTTAACAATTGTATTTTCATAGATGCGAGCGGCAACGTAAGGGTCAGCTGCTGCCCACTCTCGAGCTGCTTCTATTGACTCAAACTCAGCAACAACTAATGAACCGGTAAAACCTGCTTCTTGAGGATCTTCACTATCGACTGCCGGAAACGGACCCGCAGTTAATAAACGGTTTTGTGAATCAAGCTCACTAAGGCGTGCTAAATGTGCCGGGCGTGCTGCTTTTCTAAGCTCTAAGCTGTTTTCAACGTCTGTTGAGTGAATCATGTACAACATAAGGAATCTCATAAAAATTGTTAAATTTGATTAACGCAATACTACCACAGCGTTGAAAATTGGTGAATTAAAAGCGTATTTACACAGGTTTACACTTCGATTTTATTTTTAAGCTGTAATTGCTTGAAAATCTCTGTGTAACACTGGTAGAGTCGCTGAAATATACAAAATAATAAAAAGGTTTTATGCATGAGCGAAAATAGAGAACGATTTAGTTCCCGTCTCGGATTCATAATGGCAGCGGCAGGTTCGGCTGTTGGTATTGGTAATTTAGTTGGTTTTCCGGTTTCTGCTACCAAAAATGGTGGTGGCGCATTCTTATTAATTTACGCTTTATTTGTCGTGTTCATTTGTTTACCAGTCATGATGGCTGAAATGGCAATGGGTCGTAACGCTCAAAAAGATCCACTTGGTTCGTACAAGCTATTATCTAATAACGATAAAAAATGGAAGCTAGCAGGTTTTTTAGCGGTGCTTACACCATTTATGATTGCTGTGTTTTATATGGTAATTACGGTTTGGATTTTTGGTTACTTAACGCAAACAGGTCTCGGTAATTTAGATTTACTTGCAGATCCTGGCCACTTTGGTGTTTTTATTAATAGTTACACTGTGTTTGGCTATATGGCTGTTGTGGTTATTATTGTTAACTTAATTTTATTAGGGGGTGTTAAACAAGGCATAGAAAAAGCCGCTAAATTTTTAATGCCTGCCTTACTTTTCATGCTACTTGCCTTAGTTACTTATGTATTAACGCTTGATAACGCAATGGCCGGTGTTAAATACTACATTATTCCTGATTTTTCTAAGATGAGTGCAAGTGTACTTAATGGCGCATTAAGCCAAGCGTTTTTCTCGCTATCGCTGGGTATGGGTATATTAATGACTTACGCGTCATACATTTCTAAAAAAGATGACATTGTAAGTAGCGCTAAAATGGTCGCTATTACGGACTCACTCGTTGCGTTTGTAGCGGGCCTAATGGTGTTGCCCGCTATATTTAGCTTTGATCCAAACACAGACCCATCAGCACTTTCTGACTCGTCTGTATCAATGATTTTTGTATACCTACCTAAAATATTATTAGCACTGCAAAATGATATTGGTTATGTCGGTGCGTCTATTGTTGCGTTCTCATTCTTCTTATTAGTATTTTTTGCAGCGATTACTTCACTTGTTTCAATAGTAGAAGTACCGACAGCAACACTAAGTGACCGTAGAGGTATTAGCCGTAAAAAAGCATTGGGCATCCTTACACTTTCAACCGGTGTACTTACTATTTTATGTACAATGTCGTTTGGTATGATTGACAGCCTTACTTCGTTCACCAGTTATGGCGGCGTTAATAAGAGCTTTTTTGATATTATTGTTGATGTATTTTACGACACAATTTTACCGCTTAATGGCTTAATGGTGTGTTTGTTTGTAATGTACCGCTGGAAAAAAGCACGCTTAACGCAAGAGCTAAGCTTAGGTTCGCCTAATTATGCGGGAAGCTTGATGGAAAAGTACGTTAACTTTTCACTTTCAACGTTTATTCCTGTCATTCTAGCTGTGATATTTATAAATACAGTGGCGACTAAGTTTTTTGATTTAAAAATATTTGGTTTTTAAATAGACCTCTTTAAAAGCTTATTGAATAATATAATGCCGCTCAGTTAAGCTTAGCGGCATTTTTTATGAGCGTTTTTTTCAGGTATCTGGTAACTATTAAAAGGATTTAAAATGAATAAAATTATTATTGGGTTTGCTTTTGCTATTTCATCATTTGGCGCATTTGCACAAAGCGCTGATGGTTGGCCTGAAGGCGGTGCAATGCACACCGGCAATACTTATAATTTAGAGGGTAATAGATACAAAACTAAAATCAGTAAAATGATGGATGAAATTTACGCGCAACTAACTGATGATTACCAATTTGATGCAGTTAAAGCGCAAATATCAGCATGGGAGCAGTATATAGATGCTACATGTAACGTTGTTGGCATAGCAACGGGTGCCGGCGGCTCTTGGCCCTCAACGTATAGTGTTAAATGCGAAAGAAGCCTAAGTTATGATAGATACTTTGCGACTAAAAATGCGCTAAAGTGTGTTAATAGATTGAGCAAAGAAGAGTTTGTAGGGCGTAGCGAAAAGTTAAATTGTTTAATTCAAACATTAAATATAAAAATATTTTAAGGTTTGCAGCAGCGCTACAGCTAAATTATACAGTTAGCTGTAGCATTTTAGGCTTTATAGCAACTCAATACTTACTGTTGCGCCTTTTTCGATATTGCCGCTTTGTGCTGGCACCACAATTAAGCAGTTAGCTTTACTAAGCGACGAAAGTACACCCGAGCCCTGTTTATTAAACGGGGCAACCACCAAGTCACCTTGCTCGTTAGTTGTTGCAGTACCTCGCTGAAAGTCGGCTCTGCCAGGGCGCTTTTTAATAACGGATGTAGTAACCGCGTTAAAACGCATTTTAGGGTTTACTTCACCAAGACCCGACAGCTTTTGCAGTGCAGGCTCTACTAACTGATTAAACGTAACAGCAGCCGACACAGGGTTACCTGGCAAGCCAAAAAAGTAACTGTTACTTAGTTTACCAAAGGCAAAAGGTTTGCCTGGTTTCATGGCTATTTTCCAAAAGTGAATTTCGCCAATTTCGTTGAGCACTTCTTTAGTAAAGTCGGCTTCACCAACCGATACGCCGCCTGAGCTTATTACGGCATCGGCAAGTTCATTCGCTTTTAAAAATGCATTAGTGATGAGTTCTTTGTCATCAGGGATAATCCCTAAATCAATCACGTCGATATTTTTTTGTTGCAGCGCACTAATAATAACAGCGCGGTTACTTTCAAAAATAGCGCCTTGCTTAAGCGGCTGACCAGGTTCTATTAGCTCATCGCCTGTAGAAAGCACGGCTATTTTTAAGGTTCTTACCACGTCTATATTGGCAATTCCCAAAGATGCAAGTAACCCCACATCAACGGCTTTTAATTTATCGCCTGCTTTTAAAATAACATCGTCGATTGCTATATCTTCGCCAGCAAAACGTACGTTTTCATTTAGCTCTGGTTGCGCGGTAAACGTAATTTTATCGCCATCTACCGAGGCGTTTTCTTGCATTACAACGCCGTTAGCGCCGGGTGCAATGGCGGCGCCGGTCATTATTCTTACGCATTGCCCTAGGGTAAGCGTTCCTTCAAAAACTTGACCCGCAAACACGCTACCTACTTGTGTATAGGTTAAGCTTTTATCTGAAATACATAGCGCATAGCCATCCATTGCGGAGTTATCATGCGCTGGTACGTTTATAGTTGATTTAACATCGCTTGCTAAAACGCGATCAACGCTTTGCATTATAGTGATGGTTTCAACGTCTTTAACTGGCGTTATTGAGCCAAGTATATTTTGTATTGCAGTTTCAATTGGCAATAAACCGGGTGCATTGCAAACATCGTTCATATATATTGCTTACTTAAATCATTTTATTTTGAAACAATACTTATAATGTCAAAGCTTTACAATACATGGTTGGGTTATTTTTTGCTTATCGCATGCATGCTTTCGTGCGGCGTAAACGCAAAAGAAACGCTGCAAGTAGCCGTAGCGAGTAATTTTAAAACTGTATTGCAAACCCTACTAAAAAAATCCCCATTACCTAATGTTGACGTGAAAATATCAGCCGCTTCTAGCGGTGTTTTATATTCGCAAATAGTGCATGGCGCACCATTTGATGTGTTTTTATCGGCCGACGATTTTCGACCGCAATCACTTATTAAAGAAGGCTATGCCGAGCAAAGTAGTTTAATCACTTACGCGTTAGGCGAACTTGCTTTGTGGCAACCCAAAGCTGAAAAAGTAAATGATAAAGTAGCCATTGCTAATCCGCGTTTTTCACCATACGGGCGTGCCTCAGAGCACTACGCGAATAACCATTTTAAAAAGCCAGTAAATTATGTGTACGGTAATAATATTACGCATGCATTTCAGTTTGTTGAAAGTGGTAATGTAGGAATAGGGCTGGTGGCTGTTTCATCACTAAAGGCAGCTTATAGTAACACGCAAGATCAAAAATATTTAGATTACACCGTGCTGCCTACAAATCAATATCCCGATATAATTCAACAAGGCGTTATTATTAGCTCGACTAAAAAGCGTGCTAGCGCTAAGCAACTCATGCAATTTTTAATGACAGAAGCTACGCAGCAGCAGTTAATTGAATTAGGTTACAGAATAAAGGACAACAATGCTTCAAAGTGATTTAACCGCGCTGTGGTTAACTATAAAACTTGCCTTTATAACCGCAGTGCTCCTTCTTGTTTTTTGTATTCCACTGGCTTACAAGCTCGCTGGCTATAACGGTAAATTTAAACCATTTTTAGAGGCATTAATTGCAATGCCTTTAGTGCTGCCGCCTACGTTATTAGGGTTTTACTTACTTGTTTTGTTTTCGCCTGATCACGCTTTTGGGCAGTTTTGGTTTTGGCTAACGGGTACTCAGCTTGCGTTTAGTTTTCAGGGCGTGGTTATTGGCTCGCTTTTTTATTCGCTGCCTTTTGTAATGCAGCCTCTTGTGGCTGGGTTTAAGCATATTAATCAAACCTATAACGAAGCAGCCATTGCGCTTGGGTTAAGCCCGTTTAAACGCTTTGTGCATTTAATTATTCCGCTTTTAAAACCCAGTATTGGTAGCGCATTTGCTTTAGGCTTTGCGCATACATTGGGTGAGTTTGGTTTGGTATTAATGATTGGCGGTAATATTCAGGGGCAAACACAGGTGGTGTCTATTGCGCTTTATGACCATGTTGAATCGTTAAATTATACGGCGGCGCATCAGCTTTCACTTATTTTACTGGCTATTTCGTTTGCCTGTTTAGTGCTGTTATTTAAGTTTAATAAAAGCATTGTAGGGGTTAAGCAATAACATGATTAAGTTAAGCCTTTTTAAAGCACTCAATAACTTTGATTTAGATATAAACCTTGAGCTTGAGTCGTTTAATGTATTGGGTGTTTACGGGCCTTCTGGCTCGGGTAAGTCAACATTACTGCGTTGTATTAGCGGTTTAGAGCCGGCAAAAAATGTTTATGTAAACAATCAGCCAGTGCATGAGTTACCAAGCGATAAACGCGGTATTACGCTTCAGTTGCAATCGTGCCCGTTGTTTCCTCATTTAGATGTGGCAGGTAATTTAGCGTTTACACAAAAACACTGCGGGAATAAACAAACTAGCTTAACGCTAGAATACGTTGTTAAAGCGCTTGAATTACAAGACTTACTAAACCGTGACGTACAAAGCTTATCGGGTGGCGAACGCCAACGTGTAGTATTTGCGCGTACGCTGTTAGCAGGTCAAAAATTTATAATGCTTGATGAGCCTTTTAGTGCGCTTGATTGGTCATTGCGTTTTAAAACGCTCACTAAACTTAGCGAGTTTGCAGTTAAGTTTAATATTAAATTTATAATAGTAAGTCACTCATTAAAAGAGCTGCTATTTTGCTGCGATACCCTTATTCAGCTTGATAAAGGTAAGGTGATAAACCAGGGTGCAAGTGCACACGTTGCAAAGGCTATTTATGCAAACGATAGGCAAACACCGCTGAGCTTAATTAATTACGATGTGGTTAAATTTGATGAAGACTACGGGCTATATCAACTACAATTACAGCAAAGTGAGCAGCCGCTTTTTGTGCTTCCTGCACTTGTAGACAGCAGTAATAAGCTAATTATAGAAAGTGAGCAAATGTCGTTTAGTGCTTTAAAGCCTGAGCAAACAACGCACAGTAATGTTTTAAGGTCGGTATTAATTCAGGCTGAGCTTATTAATAATAAGTGGCAGCTAACGCTTAATGTAGATGGGCAAACATTGTATTGTTTGGCATCAAGACGAGTGTGGGACAAAAACGACTTTAAAGTGGGCGATGTGCTTTATACAACAATCAGTAATCTAGAATAACTAAATGCTGCACACCGCACATTGACTGTTTTTAGCTATTTTAAAACGATTAAACTCCATGCTTAAACCATCCACCAGCAATAAGTGCTCGCTTAAACCACTTGGCAAACCAGCAAGCATTTTTAGCGCTTCAGTAGCCTGAATGCTGCCTATTAGCCCCACAATAGGGGAAAGTACACCGGATTCAGAGCAGCTTTGTGTTTGTTCACTAAAAAATTGTGATAAACAGCCATAACAATGGCTGTTTTCATCCATAGTAAAACACGCGACTTGTCCTTCCATACGTATTGCAGAGCCTGACACTAGCGGAACTTTAGCTTTAAAACAGGCGCTATTAAGTGCATTGCGCGTTGCTAGGTTATCTGAGCAATCAATCACTATATCAATGTTATTAAATAATTGTTCTGTAGAGGTACTTGTATCAAAAAATGCCTCAATGGTGTTTATGTCTATTTCACTATTAAGCGCGTTAAGCTGCTTTTTAGCAGCACTGCATTTTGAACTACCAATATCACTTTCTTTATACAGTATTTGCCTTTGCAGGTTGGTCACGTCTATTTCATCGTTATCAACTAAGGTAAGCGTCCCAACGCCAGATGCCGCTAAGTATTGACCTACCGCACACCCAAGCCCACCCACACCAATAATTAAAGCATGCGATTGCCATAGCTGCTCTTGTCCGTCTATATCAAGCTGCGGCAGCATAATGTGCCGAGAATAGCGCAGTTGCTGCTGGTAAGTTAATGGTGTTTTTTGCATTTTCAAACTTCTCAACCTTTTTTTGAACAATACCAAGTTGTTAAATCCAAGAGCAAGTAGTAACGCTTTTTATTTGCACTCTAACAACCCAGAGCCCTTCACTCATATAGTGCAACTATAACGTATAAAAACAGCTGTGGCATGTAACCATATGAAATTTATGGTTTTTAATTAGTGGCTCAGTAATTGCTATATCGGGTTAACTTAAATTTAACAAACATTGGGCTGCTACTCATATAAAAGAGTGGAGCATTAGTAAAACAATAATACGTTTACGAGGAAATAAACATGCAACCGAGTTCAGGGTTTAACCTAATATCGTTTAGCGGAAAAATGAAAGTATTGCATCTAAGTTGGATGGTCTTTTTTGTGTCATTTTTTGTATGGTTTAACCATGCTCCTTTATTAGGTGCCATAGCGGGTTCACTTGGGATCACCATGGCACAAGTTAAAACATTACTAATTTTAAATGTAGCGTTAACTATTCCAGCGCGTGTTGTGGTGGGTATGCTAACCGATAAATTTGGTCCCCGTATTGTTTATGCGGCACTCCTTATTAGCTGTAGTATTCCATGTTTTATGTTTGCTATGGCAACTACATTTGAGCAAGCCGCAATAGCGCGTTTTGCTTTAGGCTTTATTGGTGCTGGCTTTGTTGTGGGCATTCGTATGGTGAGTGAATGGTTTCCTGCTAATGAGTTGGGTATAGCGGAAGGTATTTATGGCGGTTGGGGTAATTTTGGATCAGCAGCAGCGGCTATGTTATTACCAATTATTGCACTTATGTTTGGTGGCGAAGATGGCTGGCGTTATGCAGTAGGTTTAACCGGTGTATTAAGCGTTATATTTGGTGTTATTTGGTATTTAAATGTAACCGATACGCCAAAAGGTGGTACATACTTTAAACCTAAAAAAGTAGGCGCAATGGAAGTAACCAGTAAAGGCGACTTTGTATTACTGCTTATTATGAAAATTCCTATGTACGGCGCATTAGCATTACTTACTTGGAAGCTTTCGCCAACCGGTGCTAACTTAATTTCGGCTAATTTTGTACTTGCTGTGTATGCTTTTTTAGTCCTACTTTATATTTACGAAGTGTATAAAACCTTTGACGTAAATGGTCATATTTTTAAAGAGCCTGTACCTGAGTCGCATCGTTATGAGTTTAAGCAAGTGGCTGTTTTAAATATTTTATATTTTACAACTTTTGGTTCTGAGCTTGCGGTTGTCTCTATGTTGCCGCTGTTTTTTATGGATGTGTTTGCGCTTGATATGGTGTATGCCGGTATTTTAGCCTCTGCTTACGCATTCATGAACTTAGCATCTCGCCCTGGTGGCGGTTGGATTTCAGATAAATTAGGTCGTCGTATAACACTTATTGTACTTACGATGGGTCTTGCTGTTGGTTATTTTGTAATGGGCTTGGTTGATGCATCGTGGCCTTTATGGCTTGCTGTAGTAGCTGCTATGGTATGTTCGTTCTTTGTGCAAGCAGGTGAAGGCGCTGTATTTGCCGCAGTACCGCTAATTAAGCGTCGTTTAACAGGGCAAATTGCAGGTATGACAGGCGCATACGGTAATGTTGGTGCAGTAGTTTACTTAACGGCATTGTCACTTGTTGATTATCAAACCTTCTTTTTCATTATTGCGGGTAGTGCATTACTTGGCTTGGGCGCACTGTTTTTTATGAAAGAACCAGATGGACACATTACCGAAGTAAATGAAGACGGCACCGTTGAACTTATTTCAGTGACTTAAGGCATTATTGACCATGTTTGATGAAACACTCCACGCTAAAGCGCTAAAAAATGAACTCAACGTTTCATTTGGCGGGCACAGTGCTAAAGGGTTAAAAGCAGAAAACCAAGATGCGTTTGCAGCTCTTAATACCAAAGCGCAAGAAAAAGAGTCTAAAGGCGTTATTGCCTGCTTAGCCGATGGGTGTTCATCAGCAAAAAATGCTAAACAAGCGTCTCAACTTTCGGTTACTCATTTTATAAATGAGTATTTAAATACCCCCGAAAGTTGGGCGGTTAAAAAGTCAGTGTCGAAGGTGTTAGCAAGTTTAAATCAGTGGCTTTATTCGCAATCGGTTAATTACAATCACCTTGGTCAACGCCAAGCCGATTGGATGACCACTTTTACAGCACTTATTTTAAAGTCGGCAACGGGTTATATATTTCACTTAGGTGATACGCGTATTACCCGCTTGCGAGGAAATAAAATTGAGGCGATAACACGGGATCACAAAGTAAACGATACGCTAACGCGTGCACTTGGCGCACAACTTCATCAAGAAATAGATGTTTACGAAGTTGACCTTAAAGCAGACGATATTTATATATTAACCTGCGATGGCGTACACGATGTGCTCCCAAACAGCGATATAGCTAAATTAATTAATGAACACGTTAATTTAGAGCGCACTAATTTAGAAAATGCAGCTAAAGCAATTACCGAACTTGCATTAGCGCGAGGGAGTGACGACAACGTAAGTTGCTTACTGGTAAAAGTAGAAAATATTGCCGAGCAAAAGTTAGATGAGCTTTATCATTCGCTAACACGACGAAAGATTCCACCTGCGCTTAATGTTGGGCAAAAAATTGATGACTACACGGTTATTCGTAAATTGCATGCCAGTAGTCGCTCGCACATTTATTTAGTGCAACAAGCGCCCGATATACCGCCAGTGGTTTTAAAAGCACCTTCGGTTAATTTTGAAGACGATGTGCACTACCTTCAAGGCTTTATAAGAGAAGGCTGGGTAGGTCAACGCATAAACCATTTAAACGTGATGAAAGTATTGAGTACGCAATCGCAGAGTCGTTTTTTGTATCATATTTGTGAGTACATGGACGGGCAAACACTCAGTGATTGGAAGCACGATGTGCCGCACCCAGAAATAACCCAAGTGCGCAGTATTATTGAACAAATAGTACATGCACTAAGGGCGTTTCAACGACTCGATATGGTACATCGCGATTTAAAACTCGATAATGTAATGATAGATGCGCACGGAAAAGTAACGCTCATTGATTACGGCACAGTAAGTGTTGCAGCTATGGACGAGTCGGTCAAACAAATTGCGGATGATTGCCCGCAAGGCACTGCCGACTACACCGCACCCGAAACACTTATTACTATGCACGCCGATTTTAAAAGTGATTTGTTTTCACTTGGCGTTATTGCATACGAGTTATTGTGCTCAAAATTACCTTACAAACCACTGCCACTTAACCACGTAGCGCCAAAAGATTACAGCCATTGGCACTACACAAGTATTCGTAAATACAGAGCCGATATTCCGTTTTGGTTAGATCAAGCCCTTATGAAAGCGCTTGCCCCTAAACCTGAGCTCAGATACCAAGCTTTTTCTGAGTTTATAAACGATATCAACAAACCTAATCCTTATTTAGAAAGTACCGCTAATAAAAGCTCAATAATGAAACGCGATCCAGTTATGGTGTGGAAATGTATTTCGCTGTGTTTATTTATTGCTTTGGTATGTGTATTAATAATTAAAACTTAGAGAACCAAAATGCTTAACTATAAGAACAACTTACCTATTATTTTTATACTGGGTTGCTTCACTGCGCCTTCAATAAGCTTTGCTGCGCAAACTGATCTTGATTTTAGACTGCGTTTTGAAAGCGTTGATCAAGAAAATGCCTTAAAAGATGCAAGCGGCTTAACACTTAGAACCCGCTTAACGCATCAAACAGACGAGGTTAATGGTTTTTCAGCCGTTATTGAAGTAGAAGACACTCGCAGCCTATTGGGCGTAGATGATTACAACAATACGGTGGGGGAAAACACTAATTACTCTGTTATTGCAGACCCAGAAAGCACTGAGATAGACCAAGGTTTTGTTAAATATGCCCGCGATGGTCTATCGCTAAAAGTAGGACGCCAAGTAATAGCCCTTGATGGGCAGCGTTTTGTTGGGCACGTAGGTTGGCGCCAAGATAGGCAAACCTTTGATGCAGCAACCATTAATTACGCATTAAATAACATAGATTTACAGTACAGTTATTTAAATAAGCGTAACCGCATATTTGCTGACGATAAAGACATTAAATCGTCCGATCATCTAATTAATGCAAGCTTTAAAACAGACTTCGGCAAAGTGGTTTTATACAGTTACTTATTAAGTGACGATGCACTACAAGACGACAGTTTAGACACTTATGGCGTTTCTTTTAACGGTAATAAAACCCTAAACGACATAAAGTTTTATTACAAAGCGGAGTATGCAACGCAGTCTGCCTCAACAAACGTGAGTGATTTTGATGCCGATTACTATGCACTTGAAGGCGCTGTTGATTTAAATGGTTTGGGCAATAAGACAGTAACATTAAAAGTCGGCATAGAGTCACTTGGCTCTGACAATAGCGATTACGGGTTTGCAACACCACTTGCCACGTTACATAAATTTAATGGTTGGGCAGATACGTTTTTAAATACACCCGCACAAGGCTTGGACGACACTTACATAAGTTTAAATGGTAAAGCGTTTGACGGAAAATGGCTGGTGGCTTATCACAGTTTTGATGCTAATGAGCAATCAAATGGGGTTGACGATTTGGGTACTGAACTAAACGTACAATACGTTAAACCTATTAATAAACAATACGCAGTGGGTGTTAAATATGCTGATTACTCAGCGGGCGATACTGCAGCTAATAAAGTCGATACTCAAAAATTGTGGATATGGATGAGCGCTAAATTTTAATCCTCTTTATCTTCTAATATCCTCTTGTAATTTATAGCGACACAAGATGGTGCAATTGCACCATCTTGTGGGGCTTTATGCTTTTTACTTCTGCACCAATGTAGGCAACTTGCTGATTTTAAATGCTTATATATTTGGCTTACATATTGCTATAACAATCCTATAACAAATCATTCGATTTCAATTTTAGTCAATTACTAAAGTAGATATCATTTTAAGGTGAGTAAATGCTAAGCAAGCAGCGTGTTGTAGTGGTAGGAAACGGAATGGTGGGGCACCATTTTGTGCAGCAGCTGGTTTCTCAAAATCAGGCTGATGAGCAATTTGAAATTACGGTATTAAGCGGTGAAGACCGTTTAGCGTATGACCGCGTACAACTATCGTCTTTTTTTAAAGGTAAAACCGCAGACGACCTCGCACTTACATGCAATAAAACCTATGACGATTGGCAAGTACGCTTTCATACTCATTCTAAAGTGGTTGATATAAATCGTGATATGCACACTGTAACGACCGCTAAAGGGGAGTTGTTTGAATACGACAAACTTGTGCTTGCTACAGGTTCATTCCCATTTGTACCGCCTATACCGGGTAAAGATCGCGAGCATTGCCTTGTTTATCGCACCATTAACGATTTACACGCAATAAAAAACTCAGCCCACGGCAGCAAAGTAGGCGTGGTAATTGGTGGCGGTTTACTGGGTCTTGAGGCTGCAAACGCATTAAAGCAATTGGGTTTACAGACTCACGTAATAGAATTTGCACCGCAACTTATGGGTGTACAAGTTGATGCGGGGGGCGGTCGGTTACTAAAAAACAAAATTACAGATTTGGGCGTTACTGTACATACGTCAGTGGCGACTGAGGAAATAGTAGAAGGTGAAAGTTGCCGTTACAAAATGTGTTTTAAAGGCGGCAAAACCCTTGAAACCGATATGATTGTATTCTCAGCAGGTATTCGCCCTTATGATAATTTAGCCCGCGAGTTTAATTTAGAGTTAGGCGAGCGCGGCGGTATTGTAATTAATAACCACTGCCAAACGAGCGATAAAAACATATACGCAATTGGTGAATGTGCACTGTGGAATAATTTTATTTTTGGCTTAGTGGCACCCGGTTACGCCATGGCTAAAATTGCAGTTGGGCATATTTTACAACAGACCCAGCAAGGTTCCTTGCAAAGTAATGGCTTAGACAATAAAGCCGATGAGTTCAGTGGTGCCGATATGAGCACCAAGCTTAAATTAATGGGTGTTGAAGTAGGCTCTATTGGCGATGCACATGCACGCAGCGAAGGTGCAATAAGCTATTATTTTGAAGATCAACCCAATGGTATTTATAAAAAAGTAGTCACTAATTCACAAAGTAATAAGCTGATTGGCGCCGTGCTTGTTGGCGATACCAGCGATTACGATAATTTACTGCAATATCATTTAAACGACATTGAACTTACCACCGCCCCAGAAGCGCTCATTATGCCCCTTGCTGGCGACATAGCAGAGCTAAGCGCCGATGACTTGCCTGATGACGCCATTATTTGCGCTTGTCATAAAGTAACTAAACACACCATTGAACAAACAGTCGCTAAAGGCTGCATAGATTTGGCAAGTGTGCAGCAAAGCACCAAAGCCAGTACAGGCTGTGGTGGTTGTGAAAAACTCGTTCAAAACGTAATAAGCAGCGCACTCGCTAAAGCAAGTAACACTATTAACGTAGTTACCCTTAATGAGCCTGTAAAACAGCCCGCATAAATTAAAGCACACTAAAAGAGAGCAGTATGGCAACCGCAAACACGTCACCAACTATAAATAAAACGAGTTTAAAACAAACAACATGTGCTTACTGTGGTGTAGGGTGTGGTGTTGATATTTCACTTTTTAATAATGTGCCAACCAAGCTTGAAGGCATGCGAGAGCATCCCGCAAACTTTGGTCGTTTATGTGTAAAAGGCACGCATTTGCTTGACACAACAGGCAGTGATAATCGCTTAACGTCGCCTCTTATTAATAACCAATCCGTTACGTGGGATGAAGCAACCGACCACGTTGCCAATAAATTTAACGACATAATACAAAAGCACGGACCCGATGCGGTGGCTTTTTATGTATCGGGGCAGTTACTTACTGAAGATTACTACATCGCTAATAAATTAATGAAAGGCTACATAGGCTCAGGCAATATTGATACAAATTCGCGCCTGTGTATGTCGTCTGCTGTGGCAGGTTATAAACGGGCTTTTGGTGAAGACGTAGTGCCGTGTACTTACGAGGATTTAGAGCAAACTGAGCTGCTTATTTTAATTGGCTCTAATGCAGCATGGACTCACCCGGTTTTATATCAGCGAATGGAGCGTGCAAAGCAACTTAACCCAAATATGAAAGTGGTGGTTATTGATCCGCGTAAAACCGACACCGCTGAGCTTGCCGACTCATTTTTAAATATAAAACCAGGCAGTGACGCTGCGCTTTATAACGGTTTGCTTAATTATTTAAATAAGCATAACCACCTCGATACGCAATTTATTGCTCAGCACACAAACGGCTTTGAAAGCGCACTGCAAGAGGCAACAAAATGGAGCTGTGAGGCAGTTAGCGACTTTTGCGATATAGCAATTGAGCAAGTAACTGAGTTTTACGCGCTATTTGCTAAAAGCCCAAGTGCGATTAGCTTTTATTCAATGGGTATAAATCAGTCAAGCTCGGGTGTAGATAAATGCAACGCCATTATTAATGCGCATTTAGCCTCAGGTAAATTACTTAAACCAGGTAGCGGTCCGTTTTCTATTACTGGGCAACCCAATGCGATGGGCGGGCGCGAAGTAGGTGGTTTGGCTAATCAGTTAGCGGCACATTTAGATATTGAAAACGCAGCGCATCAATCACTTGTACAACGTTTTTGGCTCTCGCCAACGATCGCTAAAAAAGCAGGCAGCAATGCCATCGATATGTTTGATGAAATAGCCGCAGGCAAAATAAAAGCAGTGTGGATAATGGCTACAAACCCAATGGTGAGCTTGCCCAATAACGCCGCTATTAAAAAAGCATTAGAGACCTGCGAGCTGGTAGTTGTATCTGACTGTATTGCAAAAAGTGATACGTTAAAATTTGCCGATGTTGCTTTTCCATCAACCGGATGGGGCGAAAAAAACGGCACAGTAACCAACTCAGAGCGCAGAATATCAAGGCAGCGCCCGTTAGTAGCGCCTTATGCAGGAGCTAAAAACGATTGGCAAATTATGTGCGATGTTGCTAAAAAAATGGGCTTTGAAGGTTTTGATTTTACAGACCCAAGTGGCATTTTTGAAGAATGGGCACAATTAACTGACTTTGAAAATAATGGCAGCCGATTATTAAACCTCTCTGGTTTAGTTGGGCTCACACAAAATCAGTATGATAATTTAAAACCCATTATGTGGCCTGTTGTTAAAAATCAGCCTTATAAAAATGGTCAGGTTTTTACAAATAACCAATTTAGCACCATTGATAAAAAGGCGCGTTTTATACCCATAATGCCGCAATTACCGGTGCAAAAAACATCAAATGATTACCCGTTTGTAATGAACTCAGGGCGTATACGCGACCAATGGCATACCATGAGCCGCACGGGTAAAAGCACTGCGCTTTCATCGCATATTACACGCCCGTACATTGAAATTAATCCGCTTGATGCCAGTAAATTAGCAATTAAACAAAACGATTTAATAAGTGCGATTGCCCAAACTGGGCAGGTTACCGCGCATGCAAAAGTAACCGATGCCGTGCGAAAAGGTGAATGCTTTATGCCTATTCACTGGAACAAGCAATTTGCATCATCAGCAACAGTAAGTGGGTTGTATCAATCGGTAGTTGACCCTCTATCTGGTCAGGCTGAGTGCAAACACGGCGCTGTTAATATAGTTAAAGCACCCTTTGTGCAATATATGCAGCTGTTTGCTAAAAACGAACTTGTTATAGACAGTGATTTTTGGCTCAAAGTTAATGCAAGTAATTGCTTTAATTACCAATTGGCGCTTAATGAACCAAAAAGTGATTTACTGTATTACTGCCAAACCTTAACTGGTTTACAAGGGCAGTGGTCGGCTATGAATACGGCAAAAGCCATGCATGTGCAGTGTATTCAAAACGATCAATTAGCGTTTGTTGGTGTTATTTCTAACGAGCAAAAAGAAATATCACTTGAGTGGATAAACCATTTGTTTGCAGAGCCATTACTGACTTTTACACAGTTACAGTCTTTGCTTTATGCAACCCCCGATGAAGAATTTACCCAAGGTGCACAAGTGTGTAGCTGCTTTAAAGTAAGAGAGCAGCCAATTATAAACGCCATTAAAAACGGTGCAAACACAGTCGAGCAATTGGGGTCTGAACTTAAATGTGGAACGAATTGCGGTTCGTGTAAAACACAATTAAGCCAATTAATAAAACAACATTACAAAGCAGGTTCTAGCAGCATTGATGTTGCGGTTGTAATGTAAAGAAAAAAGGAAGCATATGCTTAATGATCAATTTGGTCGGCAGTTTAACTATTTGCGTCTCTCAATAACCGATGTATGTAATTTTAGTTGTAGTTATTGTTTACCAAACGGGTATCAGTGCGATACGCCGCGTAATTTTTTAAATAAAAACGAAATTAGCACGCTGGTAAATGCGTTTGCAGAGCTAGGTACTAAAAAAGTGCGCATTACAGGTGGCGAACCGTGCTTGCGAAACGACGTCACCGATATTATAAAACTCTGTAAAAACACGCGCGGCATAGAAAAAGTAGCCATTACTACCAACGGGTTTAATTTATTAAAGAAAATTGATGAATTTGCAGAAGCAGGGCTTGATGCGCTTAATGTCAGCATTGATAGTTTAAATCCGAGTATGTTTAAACTCATAACAGGGCACGACAAACTTACCCTTATTTTAAAAGGGATTGAGCGCGCGGTAGAGCTGGGCATAAAAGATATAAAAATAAATGCGGTGCTTGCCAAACAGTTTAATAAAAACCAATTGAAGGATTTTTTAGCGTGGGTAAAACACCACAAAGTTACGGTGCGCTTTATAGAATTAATGGAAACCGGTGACGGCGCAACCTTTTTTGAAGAAAACCACTTAAGTGGGCAAACGGTTAAAGCCCAGCTTTTAGCTCAAGGCTGGTTACAAGTAGTTAGGGGAAAGCTAAATGGACCCGCTGAGGAATTTTGTCATCCAGATTACGATGGTCGTATTGGTTTAATAATGCCTTACAGCAAAGATTTTTGTAAAAGTTGTAATCGCTTAAGGGTGTCGGCGCTGGGTAAATTACACTTATGCTTGTTTGCCGAGCAAGGTATAGATTTACGCGAACTACTAAACGAGGACGATACTGCAGCGACCGTAAAGGCAATTCAAGCCGCTATGGGCAATAAAGAAATAAGCCATGAGCTGGATAAACGCTTAACAGGTGCGACAACTCACTTAGCCATGTTAGGCGGCTAATATGGGAGCTGATGTGAATACTCATATAAAAGCTGATATAAAATCCAATATAAAAGTTAAGCGAGATTTTACAGGCGTTGTGCTTGCTGGTGGTAAGTCATCAAGAATGGGCACAGACAAAGCCGATTTAGTTTTAAAAAATAAAACGCTTTTGCAAAATGCGTGTGATTTATTAAAAGAGGTAGGTGCTAAAAATATATTGGTAAGCCGCAACGTTACAAATCCAGTCAAGTCATTGAGCCATTACTCGCCGAGCGATTATCCCTCAGAAAAGTACGTTAAAGATATATACCCAAACAGCGGACCCCTTGGCGGAATTTACTCCACATTAATAGTCACCGAGCACGATTTACTTATTACTGCGGTTGATATGCCTCTACTTACGAGTAGTTTGTTAAGCACAATAGTGCTGGCTTCTCAGACAAATAACGTACAAAGTGTGAGCAATCAATTAAATCAGTCACAAATACATGCTTGGCACTTTGAAAATGAACCACTACCGCTGTATATTCGTAATACAAGCAGTGTAAAAAATCATTTAAAACACATACTCACAAACGCAAACAGTCATAAATCAATAAAACAGTTTACCCAAAGCATTGGTGTGCAAACGCTTTTATGTAATAAAGCGCATGCATTAATAAACACCAATACACCGGCGCAATTTAAAGCTGTAAATGAGCATTTTGACCTAAGCATTAACCTATTGAGAAGAACATTATGAGCCACACAAGCGATACACAAATACCTTTAAACATTGCCGTACTTACAGTAAGCGACACGCGCGATGCGATTACCGATACTTCTGGTCATTACTTAATTAAAGCGCTAACTGAGGCGGGTCATCACTTAGCGGATAAAGAAATTGTAAAAGATGATGTTTACCAAATGCGCGCTATTGCATCGCAGTGGATAGCCGACGACACCATTCACGCTATTTTAGTGACTGGTGGTACAGGATTTACCGAACGTGATTCAACACCTGAGGCATTTGCGCCGCTGTTTGATAAAAGCGTAGACGGCTTTGGTGAGCTATTTAGACATATATCGTACGGTGAAATTGGTAACTCAACTATTCAATCTCGTGCACTTGCAGGACTTGCTAACAACACCGTTATTTTTTGTATGCCAGGCTCTACAGGCGCATGTAAAACAGCGTGGACAGGCATTATAAAAGATCAACTTAACTCAATGCATAAACCGTGTAACTTTGTACCGCATATTACCATTGGTAAAAAGTGTGAATCGCGTGAGCAATAGTATGTTAAGCCACGTTGACGAAAACGGCCAAGCTAATATGGTTGATGTATCGCTCAAAGACATAACCCTGCGCGATGCCTCAGCTGAAGCATTTATTAGCATGAGCAAGCTTGCCTTTGAACAAGTAATGCTTAATCAAAACAAAAAGGGCGATGTATTAGGCGTGGCACGTATTGCGGGTATTCAAGGCGCTAAAAAGTGCGCTGATTTAATCCCGCTTTGTCATCCGCTTGCACTTACTAAAGTCGCTGTTGATTTTGAACTTGATGAAGCAAACAGCCAAATTAAAATAACCAGCTACTGCAAACTTGCCGGTAAAACCGGGGTCGAAATGGAAGCGTTAACAGCGGTATCTGTGGCTAGCCTTACTTTGTTTGATATGTGTAAAGCAGCCGACCCACTAATGGAAATTAGCGGCATGCGCGTTACTCAAAAAGCTGGGGGCAAAAATGGCAGTTGGCAGCGAGATTAATCCAAACGATGCTATACCTAGCGCCAAAAATGTAGAGATATTATTTTTTGGGCAACTAAAAGAGCGGTTAAAGTGCAGTAAATTAAGCCTTGAAATTACGCAGCCGCTTAGTATTTCAGAGCTTAAATTAAGATTAGTGAGCCAATACCCGCATTGGCAACCGTGGCTGGAGGAGCGTGAGCTACTTGCAGCGCTTAACCAAACTATGTCATCAAGCGATGAGATAGTGAAAGCAGGGGATGAGCTTGCCTTTTTCCCGCCGGTTACAGGTGGCTAATGAGCATACATATTCAAGTACAAACCGATGATTTTAATGTAGGTGACGAGCACAATACGCTTTGTAGTAATGATAAAAGCGATGGCGCTGTTGTCACCTTTACAGGTTTGGTAAGAGAGTTCAGCAGTGACGATAACGTTATTGCACTTGAGCTTGAGCACTACCCTGGTATGACCGAGCAACTGCTTCAATCTATTGCAGAGCAAGCACAAACTCGCTGGCAACTGGCGAGAATATGCATTATTCATCGCGTTGGTTACTTAGCACTTGGCGAGCAAATTGTATTTGTAGGCGTAACTTGCCGCCATCGCCAAGCCGCGTTCGAAGGCGCACAATTTATAATGGATTACTTAAAAAACCATGCCACGTTTTGGAAAAAAGAGCACTTTAAAGACTCATCAAATTGGGTTAAGTTTAAACAAAGTGACAAACAAGCGCTGGGCAAGTGGGAAGAGTGATACAGATATTTAATTATTTACGTTCAGTAAAGGCTTTATAGCTCGATAATAAATAACTTATGTAACTCTCAGTTTGCGTGTGAAGTCTGCGTTTTTCGTGTTATAAATCAGCAATATTAGATTGTTAGCTCGACCCAAGTCTGGAAGACATATGCGCACATCAAAAATGTTATATTTTACAATATTATTACTTGTTCTACTTTCAGCTTTTCTTGCTGTATGGGTATATGATTTAAAAGAAGGTAAAGATTTACTAAGCTTTACCATATCAACAGTAAGCTTTTGTATAGCCGTATTAGCTTTATTTATTACTGTTAGAACATATACATCAATTGATAGTGTAAATAATATTAGCAAAATGGAAGGTAACATTTTAGATAATGAAAATTACGTAACCTCACTTCCAGAGTTGATTAACCAGTTTAAGTCCCAAGATGAAAATACACTAGAGAAAGAAATTTTTGACTCTATTGAGCATAAACTAAAAAAAGAGTCAGAAACCGCCGTTCTTTTTGCCGATACCCTGCAATATATAATTGACCTAATTGTTTTATTTCCAGCTGTTTTTAATGCATCAGAAACTAACAAAGTGCTTTATAAAAAGCGTATGGATACAATTTTGTCAGAAGTTGATAGGCGCTGTGAAATATTGCACTCGGTGAGTAAAGGTAATTCAATTCAAATAACGGAAACGATAAAGCTATTTAAAGCTGTTGTGTCTTACCAAAGTTTTGTAGCTGATGATAATTTTAATATTCATGCAGACTTACTTCATGTGAGAGGTCCAATTCTTCGTAATCCAGTTACAAAAACCATTTACCACAATTACCTAGGTTTGTATTACAACAAAAAAGGCATGCATTTATTACGAGAGTCGCTAAATATGAACTCTGTAGATATTTTGTCGATTGATGGTTTAGAGCTGGCTCAAAAAAACATTAATACCATAGAGCCATCAATACTTGAAGAAGTAAGTATGTATCTTAAATCTGCCGCTGAGCAGTTTGATAAAGCACTTAAAGTATCTAGCGAAGATGTTATGTGGCCTGGTTTTATTAATTACAATAAAGCACGTACGGTATATTTTTTAGCTTTACTATCAAATAGCGAACTTAATTGGTTAGATATTCTCGACGAAGCAATAGAGTCTCGCAGCAGGTTAAATCGACTAATTGACGAAATTTTAATGATAGACAGATCAAAATCAGCCAATATTGTTAGCACACATTTAAGAGAATTTTTTCTATATCAAGAAGAGTTAGCACGTACAGTAAAATTGAATATTTTACTGTCGAATAATCTAACCAGACAAAATAATGCACCTATTATATATAAAGGGATTAATATCTCTGATATATCAAACGAAAAACTAACTGACTTATTTGTTTCAATACAAAAGTTTTCTACAGTTAGTATTTACCAAGAAAAAATCATAAGTCGACTTAAGAATAACCTCGCTGTGACAAGCTAACAAAGCTTCAGCGAGAAAGTAGGGGATATACTATTTTTACGGCTTTTTTCTCATCATAAAAAAGCCACCTACCTATGCATGAAAAGTCATAGCAAGAATAAATGGCTCTTTATTAAAATGTTTTTTGGACTGAGCTTATTTTATTACACTTTTCCAATGCTCAAATCAGGCATTAAATTGAGCCTGTTATGAATGGCATGATGGATGAAAGATAACTTAGTTCGCACCGCTTGAGTAAGTACAAATGGGTAGGCATCGGCAAGTCCCATGCTGCGATTTAGTGAATTTAGAATGATCGAAAATTCCATCCAAGTATCTAAAATAGCATCAATCGATGTTTGTGAATTAAAGTAATAGGCACTTTGTGGCAATCGAAGCTCGTCTGCTTCATCTAATTCAAACTCATTACCCGTTGTTGAGCCTGTAATTGAAAAGTTTTTGGCTGTTTCTAGCGTATCGATAATATGCATGTAATGCGCCCATGTTTCTGCCCAGTCTTCATAAGGGTGCATAGTAGCGTATTCACTGATAAAGGTTTCATGCCAGTTAGCTGGCGCACCTTGCTTGTAATGAATATCGAGCGCTTGCTGGTAATCTAATTCGTCATCACCAAAATATTGCTTACATAAAGCATGTTTTTTTGGTGAATTTGCGATTAGTTGATCAAAATAATAATGACCAAGTTCATGGCGAAAATGACCAAGTAAAGTACGGTAACGCTCACCCATCGCTATTTTAGCTTGAGAGCGCGCTACGTCGTCTGCCTCGGCTAGGTTTATAGTGATATGTCCGCAATCGTGTCCTGTAAATACAACGTCTTGACCTATAATAGGGCTTACAAAGTGATCACTTACGTTACGATCTGCTATAAAATCGAAGCTTAATCCGCTTTCAGGTTCTTGAATCGTTGTATTTAAAGGGAGTGATAATGATTTTAATGTATACAAAGCGCGACGTTTTGCTGTCTCCATTTTTTTCCATAATGGAATATGTTCAACAATACTTAAATCGGGCACCGTTTCATTAAAGCGGCACGAAAAACACAGCACTTCGTCTTTATTGGCAACAGGTATAAATGTGTCTAAATTAACCATACCATTGCATACGTGATACTGAGCGTTGTTATCACATTTTTTATAAAAAACTTCAGGCGCTTCTGCTTTGTAAAATAACCCCGATTGCTCATCAATTTCATAGGGTTCAACTTGGTCGAACTCATCATCAATACCCACGGTTCTACCGCAAGCCAGACAATGGCTGCTTTCAAAAAATAAAATAAGTTGGTCTGTGCAATTACATTTAAATGTTTTCATATGTTACCGAATAAAAAAGAGACCGTATAAACCACTTTTACTTAGCGCTATGCTATTGGAGGATAGTGGTTAAATCCTTTTTAAAAGTTCAGACTTTTTAATATTAAATTCATCATCACTCAACGCATTAGAGTCGCGAAGTTGTGCTAACTTTTCAATAATTTGAAGTGTTTCGTCTACCGAGTATTGCCCCACAGTATTATTAGCCGGTGCTTCAACTTGGTTTGGTGTTAACGATGCAAAATTCGGCTGCGTTACTTGCTGCGTAAAATCTTTTTGAGGTTCTGGAGGCGTTGGCGTTTGCCCTGAAATTAATGGCAGGGTATTTACATTAATTGTCCCCCACTGACTGTTAAATGTAAGAGAGGTATTATTGCCTTGCTGTTGGCTTACACCACCAATATTATGATCTAACGTGTCGTATACGCTCACTTGTCCATTTAATTCAACGGCTAAGCGATTAGGGAATATAGCGTAGCGAATATTATTTTGCGCACCACTGCTAAATGGGCTGCCTAGATTACCTGGCCACCATTGATTGCTGCCAGGCGTTCCTGCAGGAATAACCGGAAATATTTGGTTATTGCTCAATATATTAGCAAGTTCGTTGCACAAGTTATCAACGGTTGATTTTAAGCCGTTGTTAAACATGTCGCCAACCATTGTCATTCCGCCGCGCATCCATTGACCAGAACCACCAAGTTCTGGGCAATTAAACTGTGCCATTGAGCAACCGCCGTTATTAACGCTAACTAACATGTGAATTACTGCATCGTGACTGAGGTTATAACGAGATGCTATACCATTAACTAAGTTTTCACCGACATCTGTTAGCTTTTGCATAAGAAAATATCCTATTAGGTAGATTGGGTTGATTTAAAAAATCTGAAAATACGCCAGGGCTGCATTACCTTTAGCATTGATGATAATGAAAAATTAACAGGTTAGTGAGGTGTGCTGGTTTTTCAAATTGGACGTGTTCTGTTTTGTTTGAAATTAAAACACACCACTGCAAAACTAATCTTTAAAGTAAGCATCTATGTATTAAAAGTTGCTTGTTTTATCTCATCGAGATTGTTAGTTTTACTGTAACGTAAGCGGTTAAAAATCGATCTAGTATAGCACCGTTACTTACTTTAACAGCAGCTTTATTGTGAACTATTTCTTACTATTTAATGATTATTTTGAATGATTTTTAAACTCTAAATAAATACTTTTAATTATAACCGTTTAGCGTTATAAATAATGGAGTAAGTATTTTGAAAAATTAACTTTATTTGTTTTATTTCAATATTTTAAATTAATTATCTTTAATTGTAAGTTATTTTAAAGCACTATTTTGGTGCATTTTCTGCACCATTAAAAATCTAAAATTGATGGTTTAAATTACACTAAGTTTACTATTTATTGAATTGGTGTGTTTTTCCTATTAATTAGGTCAAAACCTTTATGCATAACGTTGCTTTGTGCAAGAGCCGCGAGTGGATGAACAGTACTACTTAAGCAAGTCTTTTGGTATAAAAATTGCACAAGTGAATTAGTCCAAATAATATTTTCAGCGTTATATTGTGGCCATACATTATTAAAGGGGAATTAATAGATGACAATTACAGTTGGGATTTCGCACCATACTCAGTATAAATACGACCGGTCAGTTAATATGGGGCCGCATATATTCCGATTACGTCCAGCGCCACATAGCCGTACAAAAATTAAAAGTTATTCTTTAAAAATAGTTCCAGAAGATCACTATATAAATTGGCAACAAGACCCTTTTGGTAATTACCAAGCGAGGGTGGTGTTTAACAAGCCAACTACCGAATTTAGTTTTACAGTTGATTTGGTCGCCGAACTAACGGTTATTAATCCTTTTGATTTCTTTTTAGAAGATTACGCCGAAAACTTTCCGTTTGTTTACGATGCTATTTCAAAATCAGAACTCACTCCTTATTTAAAAAAACGCAAAGCCAGTCCAAAATTTAAAGAATTAATTGAATCTTTAAATCCTAAAGAGCCGCTTAGAAGCGTTGATTTTTTAGTGGCTGTTAATCAAGCTATTTATGAATTAGTAGGTTATGGCATTCGTTTAGAACCCGGTGTGCAAACGGCAAACGAAACAATAAGTAAAAAAACAGGTTCGTGTCGTGATTCTGCTTGGTTGTTAGTACAATTGTTTCGTCATTTAGGGTTGGCATCTCGATTTGTATCGGGCTACCTAGTACAGCTAACGTCTGATCAAAAATCACTAGATGGCCCAAGCGGTCCAGAAGAAGACTTTACCGATTTGCATGCATGGACCGAGGTGTATATTCCGGGTGCAGGTTGGATAGGGCTTGATCCTACCTCGGGTTTATTTGCCGGTGAAGGTCATATTCCATTGGCATGTACGCCAGAGCCAAGCTCGGCAGCGCCGGTAACCGGCGGTATAGACGACTGTAAATCTGAGTTTAGCTTTTATAATAAAGTAACGCGTGTACACGAAGACCCACGTGTTACTAAGCCGTATTCTGAGGCGCAGTGGGCTGCAATTAATCGCTTAGGTCAGCACGTTGATAATGTTTACAATGAAGAAAACATACATTTAACCATGGGCGGCGAACCTACGTTTATTTCTATTGACGATATGGAACATCCTCAGTGGAACACTGATGCCGATGGTAAAGAAAAAAGAATATTAGCTCAAAATTTATTTGTAGAAATGAATAAAGTATACACAAAAGGTGGCTTTACTCATTACGGACAAGGTAAATGGTATCCGGGTGAGCCATTACCACGTTGGCAATATGCGTGCTATTGGCGCAAAGACGGCGAGCCTTTATGGCAAGATGCTGCACTATTAGCCGATCCTAATAAAGATTATAAATTTGATCATACCGATACTAAAAAGTTTGCTGATAAACTGTGTGACTCACTTGGTCTTGAAACCAAGGCACTTACTACGGCTTATGAAGATATTTTATATCACATGTGGCAAGAAGCCTCATTACCTACCGAAATAAAGCCAGATCAACCAGAACTTCTCCATGCAATGAGCCGAAAAGGCTTTTTAGCTAAAATGGATAAAGGGATAGAAAAGCCTGTTGGCTATGTTCTACCTTTAAAATGGAACGATAGTAAAAACTGTTGGCAGTCGTGTACGTGGGAGTTTAAACGGGGTCATTGTTTTTTATTACCGGGTGAATCACCACTTGGTTATCGCCTACCTTTAGACAGCCTTGAGTGGAGCGGCAATATTATTGACCGCGACCCGTTTGATATTCCAGAAAATTTTGCCAAAGCGAAAAAGCTTAAAAAGGGCTTTATTGGTAAAGAAATGGTTAAAACTGCGCTTGTAATGGAAGTGAGAGAGGGGCGTTTATATATATTTATGCCACCAACAAGTCATTTTGAACATTACATGGGTTTAATAAGTAGTATAGAGAGTGTGGCTAAAGAACTTAAAATGCCGCTTGTTATTGAAGGCTATAGCCCACCTAAAGATAGCCGCGTAGAAAAATACGCTGTAACGCCAGATCCAGGTGTTATTGAAGTAAATATTCATCCTTCAACATCCTGGGATCAATTAGTCAGTCGAACTACAACGCTATATGGTTTAGCAAAAGAATGCCGACTAGGTACCGATAAGTTTATGGCAGATGGTCGCCATACTGGTACTGGTGGTGGTAACCACGTAACGCTTGGTGGCGAAACACCTGAGCAAAGCCCATTTTTACGCAGACCCGATATTTTAAGAAGTTTTATTACCTATTGGCAGCATCATCCTGGTTTGTCGTATTTATTTTCGGGGCTTTTTATTGGTCCTACAAGCCAAGCGCCGCGAGTGGATGAAGCCCGTGATGAAGTTTTATACGAGCTAGAAATTGCCTTTTCGCATATGCCCGAAGGTGAGGTACCTGAGCCTTGGTTAGTTGATAGGTTACTGCGTAATTTATTAGTGGATTTAACGGGTAATACACACAGAGCAGAATTTTGTATAGATAAGCTCTATTCACCCGACTCAGCCACAGGTCGTTTAGGGATTGTAGAATTTAGAGGCTTTGAAATGCCTCCACATTCACAAATGAGTTTAGTGCAAATGCTACTGTTGCGTACTTTACTTGCTTGGTTTTGGAAAAAACCTTACCACAAGCCATTAATACGTTGGGGTACAGAGTTACACGATAAGTTTTTATTACCACAATATGTAGAAAACGATTTAGCTGAAGTAAGCCGCGATTTACAACAAGCAGGTTTTCAATTTCAGTTAAGTTGGTTAAATCCATTTTTTGAATTTAGGTTTCCGGTATGTGGCACGCGAGAACTTGATAACGTTACACTTGAGCTTAGAACCGCAATCGAGCCTTGGCATGTACTAGGCGAAGAGGCAAGTGCGTCGGGTACGGCGCGCTATGTAGATTCGTCATTAGAAAGAGTACAAATAAAAGTACAAGGAACAATGAGCGACCGCTATGTTGTAACGTGTAATGGTCGAAGAGTGCCGCTTAAACCGGTTAAAGGTAAAGCAAAAGATGAAATGGTCGCGGGTATACGATACCGAGCTTGGCAACCACCTACAGCGCTTCACCCAACTATTGGCGTACATGCACCATTAGTTTTTGATTTAATCGATACGTGGGAAGGACGTTCAGTTGGAGGCTTTGTATATCATGTGAGCCATGCTGGTGGGCGTAATCCTGAAACGCTACCGGTTAATGCATTTGAAGCTGAAGGGCGCAGAGTCGCAAGATTTTGGGAGCATGGGCATACACCGTCTTTACTTGCATCAGCAGAACCAAGCTGGAGCCCATCGGCGGTTACGCATAGTTTTCAGTCGGCGCAAAGCGCAAGTGAATACGTAGTGCCTGATGAAGAAAGTAGTAATCCTGATTATCCAAATACCTTGGATTTACGCAGGCAGCCCAACTTTAAATAATAATTGATAGTTGTGTCATTCCACTTTGAAATTATTTAAAGTGGAATGACTAAATATTTTTAAAGCATCATTATGAACACGGCTATTTACTATAAATTGGAGCGCTTTCAGCTTGTATATTAACAATAACGCGATGCCGGAATTGCCTGAGTGGTTGTCTTTATACCTTGATAAATCACATGGACATGATGAACTAGCAAACCACAGTGGTTTAAACCCAGACCATTGGGATACATTATTTAAGCGTTTAGCTAGCCTAACAGCAGATGATGTTAGTAGCCGCGCTACAGAAATTAGCCAATTGCTACAAAATGGCAATATTAAAAATGAAAGCAATAAGCAGTGGCACTTCGACCCATTGCCATTTATGTTATCTAAAGCTGATTGGGCATTGCTCGAAGAGGGAATAAAACAAAGAACCCTTTTATTAAATAAAATTCAGCAAGATATTTACGGTGACCAAACATTATTAGTTGATGGTCATATTCCTGCAAAGCAGCTTTTTCAAGACCCTAATTACTTACGCGAAGGTTTTAGCCTACCTAGTAACGAATTAACACTTTTTTTTACCGCGTTAGATGTTTACCGCACGCCAACAGGCGAATTTAAAGTATTAAGCGATCATTGTCAGTGCCCGTTAGGCTTAGGGCTATTAATTAAAAGCCGTATTATTGCAAGGCGTGTAATGGCTGAAGAATTTGCCGAATGTAATGTTCAGCAAATTAAAGAATTTTTAAATTTATTCCAAGAGGGTATTAATGAATATACCCACTATATGGATGACCCACGAATTGTAATTCTCACCCAAGGAATTGATGACCCTAACTACAACGAGCATGCATTCCTATCTACCTACTTTGGCTACACATTAGTACAAAGCGCCGACTTAACCGTACGTGGTGGTGACGTTTGTTTAAAATCGTTACAAGGCTTGGGTAAAATTAATGTCATTTTACGCTGGGTTTCTGATCGTTGTATTGACTCTTTAGAGCAAACTGAATATTCACTTCATGGTATTCCGGGCTTATTACAATCGGTACGACAAGGGTCGGTTAAGGTTTTAAACCCGTTTGGTAGTGGTGTGCTCTCGTCACCTTCAATAAAATGCAACTTAGAAAAGTTATCGCAGCAAATTTTAAAACAACCGCTGTTGTTAGGTGAGCCAAATTACTTAAGTGTAAAAGAAGCGCAAGCCATTGATTGGAATAACCTCGAACTACTATCTGCTATAGACCCTACACTTAAGTTAGATGGAGTGTTAGACGAGCAAGAAATAAAGCTACTTATTAGCAAAGAACCCGATAATTACTTTTTCCAAGAAAAACCTTCTTTTAGTAGTGCACCATTTTGGCATGACGGACAATTAATCTCCAAGCCAGTGGTATTTAGGTGTTATGCATTAACCACAGAAAATGGCGTAGAAGTACTTCCTTCAGCACTGTGTTTTTCGAACGAAAAAAGTAACAACCCGAGAATATCTGGTTGGATCAAAGATACATGGATAAATACAGCCGATAGAGTTGATTTAGGCGAGCATAATCCACCGGTGCCAATTAGAAAAAGAATGGATGTAACGCTACTCGAAGGGGTTATTTCGAGCCGTACGGCTGAGCACCTTTTTTGGTTGGGTCGATACTTAGAACGCTGCGAAAACACCATACGTATATTGCGTATTTTTATAGACAAGTACACCGAATTTTCTGTTTACCCAGATTCAATACGAAAAAGTATAGTTGCACGGCTTTCTAATGCCATTAGGTCGCAATATATTGTTTATCCCTATATAGAACCTGATTTAAAACTAGATGGAATTGATGTAAATCTGTCTAAAGAAACTGCCTTTCAACTCCTTGCAGACGAGCAATGCGCTGGCAGTATTATTAATACATTAAAGTACATTGCTAATGCGTCGGTGCAAATTCAAGAATTACTATCTCATGATAGCCGCCGAATAATTGATGATATTAATGAGCAAATTAAAGTATTTAAAAATGTAAATATTAATATTCCAACGCGTGCAATGCAAAGCAGCCTAGATAGAGTTATAGGCTCAATTATGGCTTTTAATGGCTCGATTACAGATTGTATGCCGAATAGTAACGGCTGGTTTTTACTCGAAATGGGCAGAAGAGTAGAGCGTAGCTTACAAATAACATCACTAAGTGCGGCTTTATTAACCAAAGAGTTAGACGAGCCCGAAGAGCTTGGCTTACTTGAAGCCGTGCTAAGTTGCCAAGTTAGTTTAGTTACGCATAAGCGCCGATACAGAATGTATCAAACCATTGGTACAGGGCTTGAGTTATTACTTTTAGATGCTGAATACCCACGTTCTTTATTATTTCAGTTAGAGGAAATTAATAAGTTGTGTAAGCATTTACCCACAAAACGCAGACAAGGCGTAATTGCGGCACACGAAAAAGCAATTTTACTGTCTAAAACAAGTTGTTATGTAACTGAGAAAGATTACCTACAAAAAAGTGAAAATGGACAACGTAACCAGTTAATCGAATTTAACCATAATACGCGTATGAACTTAGATACATTTTGTGATGTATTATTACTACAGTATTTTTCTCATACCCAAACGGCAAATAAATTGAACTGGACTAATATTGAGCAAGCTCAATCGTGAAATATAAAATAAAGCACTCGACTACATACAACTATTCTGACTTTGTTAGTTTGTGTCAAAACCAAGCGCGATTAACGCCAAAAACGAATCGCGGGCAAATATGCCACAGTAGTCGTGTAGAAATTGAACCTACACCGACTTACTTACAAACATTTACTGATTATTTTAATAATCAGGTAACAGCGTTTGAAATAGCAATACAGCATAAAAAACTTAAAGTAACGATGATCAGCGAGGTAGAACTGTTAGTCGGCGCTAATAGTAATTTAGAGAGTGTTGATATTGCTTGGCGAAAAGTACGTGATTTATTGGTTAAACCAAATACGGCGGAATTATTAAAAACGTCTGAATTTGTACTACCTTCACAACTTATTCCAATAGATAAAGGAATTAAGGAATACGCATTAATTTCGTTTAATGCACACAAAAATATAATTTCTGCATGCAAAGATTTAATGGCACGAATTTTTCATGAATTTCATTATGATCCTGGTTTTACAACAATTAGTACGCCTTTGAGCACTGTTTTTGCACAAAAAAGGGGCGTTTGCCAAGACTTTGCACACTTTGCGCTTGCATGCTTACGCAGCGTAGGGTTAGCAGGTCGATACGTAAGTGGGTACATAGAAACTATGCCGCCAGAAGGCGAAGAAAAGCTAGAAGGTGCAGATGCAACTCATGCATGGTTTGCGGTATTTGTGCCAAACTTTGGTTGGGTTGATTTTGATCCAACAAATAATGTTTTACCACGCGATCAGCATATTACTCTAGCCGTAGGGCGAGACTTTTCTGATGTAACTCCTTTAAAAGGAGTGGTATTTGGTGGCGGTAGTCAATTGCTTGATGTAGCGGTTGATATGATTCGAATGGAATAGCAGTTTAACTACGTCATATATGATGATGGATAAGGTGAAAGAGTGTATGAAAATTGATTGGAAAGCGTACCAAACAAATGGTTTCTTTGATGAATTAATTGATGCACAAGGAAACGTTAGATCGCATGGAACACAATTAGCACAATTTTTTGCTAATTTATCAGCAGAAGAATTAGTAAAAGCCAGAGCGGTTGCTGATTTAGCAATTAAAGAAATGGGTATTACTTTCACGGTTTACAACGAAGGCAATATGATTGATAGAGCCTGGCCGTTTGATATTATCCCTCGAACTATTGGTAAAAAAGAATGGCAAAGCGTAGAGGTTGGTTTAAAGCAACGTGTTGAAGCGCTTAACCTTTTTATAGATGATTTATACCACGACCAAAAAATAATAAAAGATGGTGTTTTTCCAAAAGGACTACTAGAAAAATCAGTTAACTTTCGCCAGCAATGCGTGGGAATAAACCCGCCAAATAAAATATGGGCGCATATCTGTGGCTCAGATTTAGTACGCGATGGTAGCGGTACAATGTATGTGCTTGAGGATAACCTGCGTGTTCCTTCTGGTGTATCTTATATGCTTGAAAATCGCTCTGTAATGAAGCGTGTATTCCCTGAATTATTTGAGCAAGTATCGATTTTACCTGTTGATGATTACCCTTCACAATTATTTGATATGCTAGCGGCAATGTCGCCTCGTCCACAAGATAAACCAGAAGTTGTGGTACTTACTCCTGGGGTGTTTAACTCCGCTTATTTTGAGCATTGTTACCTTGCCCAAGAAATGGGTTGCGAACTGGTAGAAGGGCGCGATTTAGTTGTTGAAAAAGATGACTGTGTATACATGAGAACAATCACAGGGCTACAACGAGTTGATGTTATTTATCGTCGTATAGATGATTTATTTTTAGACCCAGAAGCCTTTTTACCAGAATCCCAACTTGGCGTTCCTGGATTAATGCGTGCTTGGTCTAAAGGTAATGTTGCTTTGGTTAATGCACCAGGCGCAGGTGTTGCTGATGACAAAGTAGTTTACGCCTATGTACCTGAGATGATTAAGTACTACTTAGGCGAGGAAGCTAAACTTGCTAATGTCCCAACGTTCAAATGTTTAGATCCGAAAGAATGCGACCATGTGATTAAAAATATCGATAAGCTTGTTGTTAAACCAGCAAATGAATCTGGCGGATATGGATTATTAATTGGTCCTAAATCGACTAAAAAAGAACAAGAAGCGTGTATTGCTCAAATTAAAGCGGACCCACGAAACTGGGTAGCTCAACCAACATTAGATTTATCAACAGTACCAACATTTGATGGTAATAAACCAGATGGTCGACATACCGATTTAAGACCGTTTATTTTATCATCAGGTAAAGATACGCAAGTTACCACTGGTGGATTAACGCGTGTTGCTATGGTTAAAGGCTCTTTGGTGGTTAATTCATCACAAGGTGGTGGCAGTAAAGATACTTGGATTGTTGACGAAGAGGCTAAATAATATGTTATCAAGAGTAGGCGAAACTTTATATTGGGTATCTCGATACATTGAGCGTGCGGAAAATGTGGCTCGTTTAATCAACGTTAACAATTTACTGATGATGGACTTACCCAAAGGCGTATGTACCGGCTGGGAGCCATTAATTGATATTATTGGTGTGCGTAAAGCGTATTCAGAAAACCATACAGATTTTACTGAACAAAAAGCATTAAGGTATTTACTTGTTGGTAGTGATAATAGCTCGTCAATTTTAAACTCTATTACTTCGGCACGAGAAAGCGCGCGTACAATCCGCGATGTAATACCGCGAGATGTATGGGAAGAAATTAACTCTCTTTATTATTATGTAAAAGATAATCAAAAAGAAGGGATAACAAAGCGCGGACGTTTTGATTATTTAAAAAAGATTATAGATTCAGCCCATCAAATATTTGGGGCGTTAGATGCCACAATTAATCACGATCAGGGCTATGTTTTTATCCGCTTTGGTTCGATTATAGAGCGCGCAGACATGACATCGCGAATTTTAGATATTCGCTCAGCTACGTTAATTACTAATGAAGAAGAAGTGAAGCCATTTGATAATATTCAGTGGATCAGCTTATTGCGCTCATTAAGTGCTTATCAAATGTATCGCCAAGAAATGGGCGTTAGAGTACAGCGTGCAGATGTAATAGAATTTGTGATGCACAGCAAAGTATTCCCACGATCTATTTTATTTTGTATGAATGAATTAAAAGCATTGGTTTTACCTTTGCCAAACTCAACAGAAATTATTAAATCAATTGATGATGCAATTGTTGAGTTAGAAAATAAAGACGTACGAGTACTTAAAAATGGTCTGTTGCATGACTTTATCGATGAAATACAAATAGACTTAGCTGGAATACATAACGGACTGGCCGAAACGTATTTTTTAAAACAAGCAGAATAATAAAAACTGTATATTGTGAAATGACTGCTTAGTCTTAAGCGGTCATTTTTTGCTTAAATTTATTTATAATAATTTTAAAACCTGCATAATTAATCTTTACTTCCTCATCCGTTGGTATCGCAATGAAAATCATCTCGACTAATATCTCTAAAATTAAAACTCTTATTCATAATGATAAAGAGGTGAGAACAGGAATATTCAAAACCCCAACTAACGAACCTGTAGCGATTGAAAAGCTAAATATAATAGGTGACGAGCAAGCTGATTTAATTAACCACGGCGGGGTAGATAAAGCAGTATATGCTTTTTCGCACAATCATTATGAGTACTGGCAGAAGACTCTTGAAAACGAAAACTTAAGTAGCGGCATATTTGGTGAAAACTTCACGATTTCTGACCTTGATGAAGCGAATATACACATAGGTGACCATATTCGAATTGGTACTGCATTACTTGAAGTAAGCCAGCCTCGTGTACCTTGTTTTAAATTAGCTATCGCCCTTAATAATAAAAACAGTCTTAAACTATTTACGCAGCATTACTGCACTGGCGTTTATTTTAGGGTACTAGAGCAAGGCGTTGCAAAAACGGGTGATAGTGTTGTTATCGAGAAGAAAGCCTCGCACGACATATCAGTTAAAAAACTGTTCCAGGCATTTTTTGATAAAAAATACGTAGGTTATGAAGACATACTTTTAGAAGCATTAACTTTGCCAGAGCTTGCTGTAGAGTGGCAAGAAAAGCTAGAGAAGAAGCTTGCTATTAAAAGTGAATAAAGCAGTTTAAAACTGTTTTATTCCCGCGCTATCACTCTTTAAAAAGTGTTGCTGCAACCTATTTATTAAACTTTGAAGAACAGGTCCTGTTGATTGGCTTCTTGAAACAACGCATCCTACAGGAGTAAGCCAACCGCCTTGTTCATGAGTAACGGGTAGCGTTACCACTTCAGCTTGGTTTATATACCTCTTAATAGCAAGCTCGGGTACAAGCGCCCAACCAATACCCTGAACTACTAAGTCGATAAGAGTTTGATGTGTATTTGCGTACCAAATTCTAGAGCTAATTGCGTAGCTAAACCATAACTCTTTTTGGCTAAGGCTGCGATGAACACATTGCCTATGGGCTTTTAAATCATTGCTTGTTACAGCCTTTAGCTTTGCAAGCGGGTGTTCTGGTGATGAAATCGTTAAAAATCGAGCTTGACCTAATAGAAAAAAATCCATATCAACTTTAAGCTCACCATCACTATAAATGATACCTACTTGTGCTTTTCCTATTTTTACTAAGTTTTCTACATCGTCAGTTGTTGTCGATATTATTTCGAAATTAGTAATCGGGAACTGATCAGCAAGTGGGGCAATCACTTTTAAAATATCATGATTATTTAGGCTTTCATCAATAGCTATAATTACCTCATGCTCATAATTTTTTGCTAATGCATCCACTTTTTGGTCAAAATATTTTTGCTGATGAAGTATAGAGTATGCGACAGGTAACAATGCCTTACCGCTAATCGTTAAGCTGGGTATATTTTTATTACGCGTAAACAATGTTTGATTAATCGCTATTTCAAGATTAGAAATAGCTTGGCTAATTCCCGATTGTGCACGGTTAAGCTTTCGGGCTGTTGCCGAAAAAGATCCTGTTTCTACCACGGTTACAAAAATTTTTAGTTGCTCAAAACTATACATATCATTCAACTTAAAGGTGAGTACTTATTTGCTCATCTTATCACTAAAGGTGATGGCTACTAACTTTGCAAATAATTAAATTATGTCACTATTATTTTCTTTAATTATTTGGCGTAAAAGGGGGTAATTATGGATGCAAAAATGGGGTCGCTAGAGAGGATATTTCAGGCTGTTTTGTTTGAAGTATTAGCGGTAACGCTGTCGATTATTGGTTTGGCTGTATTTACAGAGCATGCAATATCGGCTTTATCGGGCACTATGATTATAATTGCAACGATTGCGATGTGTTGGAATTTTGTTTTTAATTGGTTTTTTGACAAAGTAGCTACCGGTGCAAAAGAGCAACGTTCTGTATTATTCCGTATTTTTCACGTGATTTTATTTCAAGGCGGGTTACTTGTTTTTACTATTCCCGTAATGGCGAGCATTTTAAACGTAGGCTTATGGGAAGCATTAATAATGGATATCGGCGTAACTTTTTTTATAACCCTTTACGCTTTTACTTTTAACCTAGTGTACGACCACACACGAGCCTATATTTTTCATTCAAAAAATGCTGCATGTTAATACACTTTTTAAATATGGGATGACTTAGCAAAGTTTTGTATTTAGCTGCTGGTGTATTTGCCAATGCACCAGCACTTTTAGAGGCGTAATATTACCCAAGTTTGCTTTATAGTGGCAAAAAACTAATAAAGGATCTTTTTATTAAAAGTGAATAAAGCTAAATATCAATTGTTATTCATAGAGGAGCTAGTAAAAAAGATAAAATCTGCTATACCTAAGGTTATAAATACTATAATTATTATAGTGTTATTTAAAATTTTTGGGTTAGTGGCTAAAATAGGTGTCGTATATGAATATCTCAAGAAAACTGATGCTTATTGTAATATTAACTGCAGCAGAGATAAGTATTACTGTCTACTCAGCTTTTGAAATAGCTAAAGGAGCTAAGTTTCATCAACTTAACTTTCTTCATTTAAAGTATACACATCAACTTACTAAGTCAGTTAAAAAAATAGAAAATGATATCCCCATAGATATAAATGCCATTGAGTCGGATATATTGTTAATTAGGCAGCAACCGATTGAATGTATTGAACAAATAAACCCGTTAAATTATGCTGTTATGAAAGTTATTAACACAGATCATACATTAACAATCTGTGAAAACGATATTGAAATTGCTGATAAAGCCTTATTGTCAGTTAATCAGTATAAAAAGGGGGAACTTAGTAGAGACGCTTTTTTACTAAATCTTAATACTTCGCTAAGTGGCTTTAATAAAAATACGGAGCTGTTTGAGGAACCAATTAGAAAAACAGTATCGTTTATACTAATGACGTTAATTCCACTTGTTATAATCATATCTTTTTTTAATATTCTTTTTATAAGTTATCTTTCTCGCACAATATCGAGCTCTATTCGAAATCTAACTCTACTTTTATCAAGTAAGCCCGAAAACAATATTAATCTAGACGATGAACTTGATATAAAAACGTCGGGTGAATTAAAAGCACTCGTTATCGCGGCCAGACAGCGAATTAAAAATGATCTTTTAAATATTGAAAACAGTATTGAACTCAAAGAGATTATAAACAGCCAAACAGCTTCCCTGCAGCAAGCAAATGATGAGCTTGCCCAGTTTGCTTATCGGGCTTCCCATGACCTGAAGTCACCGCTGTCAGGGGCTAAATCTCTAGCGCATTTTGTTATCGAAGATATAAAAGCGGGAGACACAGAGGAGGCAAGCCGAAATGCACTGGTTATTTATCAACAAATGGAAAAGTTAGAAACACTTGTTGTTGATATTTTATTGTTAGCCAAAGCTGAAATTGGCAATGAAGATAAAGATTTAATTGACTTTAATCAGTTAATTATTGATATGAAAGAACGACTGTCTTGGCTCATGAAAGATAATCCTTGTACGCTCGAAACAACAATTAATCTATCAGTACCTATAAGGTCGGAAAAAGCGCGTTTTGCTCAAATTATTGAAAATTTGATTTCAAATGGGTTGAAGTATTACGATAGAAATAAAGACTCGCCTTATGTCCGCTGTGATATTTTTAATGAGCAAGAGACGTTTTTTATTACTGTTACAGATAACGGAATGGGAATACCACAAAAGCATCAAAGTGAAGTGTTTGATATGTTTAAGCGATTTCATGCACAGACGAGTACCGGCTCTGGTTTAGGGATGGCGCTGGTTAAAAAACATATTGAGTATTTAAATGGTGAAGTATCACTGGAAAGCTCTGATGAAGGTACGACGTTTAAAATAATAATACTAATGGATAAGCTAACATGACAAAAATTAAACCTCCTATATTAATTGTCGATGACAATGAAGTTGACCGGTATATTCTTAAAAGATTAATTAAAGAGGCTAAATTAGATCTTACAATTTTTGAAAAAAAAGATGGTCAGGAAGCATTAGAATTTCTAGAAAATTATGAAGCTAACAGAAAAGAGTACCCTGATGGATTTCCTCCAATACTCATATTTTTGGACATCAATATGCCAAGAGTCAATGGTATTCAGTTTTTAGAAGAGTTTTCTAAACTGAGGAAGATGATAGAAATCAGCTCGTGTGTGGTTATGATGTTTAGCTCATCAGAAAGAGAAGAAGAAAAAAAGATTATAATGTCACACGATTTTGTTAAAGGTTACCTTGTAAAAGGAAGCTTTCAGGCAGCAGAGTTAAAAGAAAAAGTATTGGCTGTCATCGGTCAGCATTTGGAAAAACACAGCTGATTTGCATGTGTTTTAGGTTTTAACCCGCTAGGCTGTGCCAATTAAAGAGCCTTTAGTTTGAGTATGTGACACAAACCAAAGGTTTTTAGCTTAAGGTTACACAGATGTTTGATTTAAGCTTCAATTTTAAAAAGGCTCAAAATAACCTATTTATTAAAGGCTTATTTTTTTACTATAGTCATCGAGCAGCAAATTAATTTCGTTTACAGGCATAGGCTTTGAAAAGAGAAAACCTTGCAAGTAGTCTATATTTAATTTTTTACACAGCTGATGCTGGGTTTCAGTTTCGATTCCTTCAGCTACCACAGAAAAATCTAGTTTCTTCAGCATTAAAGATAAGCTCTCGATTATTTTTAATCGCTTATTATTTTCTCCACCTAACGATTGCATGCTTTTGTCTAATTTTACTATATCAATAGGGTAGGAAATAAGGTGAGATATGGATGAATAACCCATACCAAAATCGTCCAAAGCAATTCTAAACCCTTTATTAGACAAAGAAGTTAATATCTCAATCACTTCTTTACTGTTTTCCATAAAAGCTGTTTCTGTTATTTCGAGAATAATACTACTGGTTTTTAAATTGTATTTTTCGACCGTCCCTAATAGATACGTCTGTAAAACTTCTCTTTGCAGCTGTATCGGTGAAATATTAATAGATAGAGTTAACGGCGTTTGATAGTCTTTCTGCCACAAAGATAACTGCTTTAAAGCGCTCGCAATTATCCATTTTCCAAGGGGGGCTATTAATCGGCACTCTTCAGCAATAGGAATAAACTCATCGGGGGTATAATTAACGGTTGTATCTGGCCAACGGATCAGGGCTTCGACACCTGTCATTATTTGTGTTTTTGAACAATAAACAGGTTGATAAAATAGCCTAAAGTTTTTTTCCTCTATATGCTCTTTTATACTATTTTGAATATCTACCCGACGACTAAATTCATATTGATATTGCTCTTTGTAAAAGCTTATTCTACTTTTACCACTTTGCTTTGAGCGATACATTGCAATATCAGCACATTTTAGCAGTTCATGAGATTCAGTAGCATCATTTGGGTATATGGCGCTTCCAATGCTAACACTGCAATTTAAAGTTCTACCTTCATGTAAAAAGGGTTTAGAAACTTCAGCTAAAATTCTATTTGCTATCATACCTATTTGATTAATGTTGCAAATCCCACCTATTATAACTGCAAATTCATCGCCTCCTAAGCGTGCAAATCCTTCGTTTTGCCTCAGGCAACTATGAATCCTTTCTACTGTTTGTATTAAAATTTCGTCGCCGACACTATGCCCAAGCGTATCATTAATATTTTTGAAGTTATCTAAATCTAAAGCAAGTAACGCCACGCAGTTTTTAGCACGTTTATTGTTAGCTATCATTACTTTTAGTATTTCTTCAAAATGATATCGATTAGACAAACCAGTAAGCTGATCCCTTTCTGCCATATGCTTTACAGCAAGATAACTGTTGTGCATACGTTGTTCTGCCTCGAAGCGTTTTTTGGCATATATAAGCGCTTTATTTAAACTATCCCTCGTTATATCACCTTTTGGTAAAAAGTCTTGAGCGCCGGCTTCTATACACTCAATAGCCAAAGCTGAGTTCTCTGAGGAACTAATCATGATAATTGCGGTGTTACCGAGTTTAGGCTTTGCACGCATTTCAATTAGCATTTCAATGCCATCTTCTTTAGGCATATTATAATCGAGTAGTATTATATCAAAGTGCGTGTCTTCAATGGCTTTCAAGCCCTCGGATACGCACGTTACCTCGGTAATGTCATGATGATGAGAGCCATCAGAAATAAGCATTTTTTTAATTAATTTGCGATCAACTAAGTCATCATCAACAATTAAAATATTCATAAGTTCCTTCTAAGAGCAGCATCTACATGATGCTCGTTTATAATTGATAATTTCATAGTTAAACTTTGGGCCAATAAATAGTGAATGTACTGCCAAGTTTCCCATCGGAGGCTACTTCAATTTTGCCCCCATAATTAATAATGAGCTTATTGGCAATACAGAGTCCAATGCCGCTCCCTTCAACATCATCTCGAGATTGCAATGTCTGAAATAACTTAAATATGAGTGAAAAATATTTAGGGTCAATTCCAGGCCCATTATCTGTTATCTCAATAATGTAATATTGATTAGAAGGGATAAGTGAAATATCGATAATCGGGTGCTCTTTATTGTTATGTTTTATTGCATTACTAATAAGATTTTGAAAAACAGTTTTAAAAGGGAGTAGCGGTATATCGAGTACTTCGTTATTGGCGTGTATATCAACAGTGACAGTTTTTGGAACTTCTAAAATTTGTTCTATATCTTGGTAAATACTTTCTAAAGATATGCTTGCACGCGTTGAATCACAGCTATTTATTCTCGAGTAGCTTAGTAAATCTTCTAGCAGTACTTGCATTCTATTAGCCCGGCTGAGCACAAGCTGAAAGTTTTCTAGGTGCTCTTGAGGGAGTAAATCTTTACAGTCATCATAAATCCACTCTAATAAACGTTTTATAGCATTTAATGGTGACTTTAGATCGTGTGAAGCAATACTGGTAAATTCATCTAGTTCATCGCTCATTTTTTGTAATTTTTTGATTAGGCGATCTTTTTCAGTTTCGTCTTTTTTTAGCTCGCTAATTGTTGAGTGAAACTTAGAACTGTTTATTTTATCTAATGAATTTTTACGTTGGACCAACTGATTAACAAAGTTTTTTTGTAAACTATTTAAGATTAATTTTTCTTTTTCGGTAAGTAGTGAATCACTTGCTCGGTCAAATATAAACCATCCAAATTTAAGGTTTGAGGGCAAAATAATAAGTGATACCACTCTAAATATTTTAGGATCATGTTCGATAATCGATTCATTAAAAACGTCATCAGATAGTTGCTCTTTAGCTACTGTTATTTTTGAACCGGATTTATATAGCTCAACGGAACGTTCAGGGAGGTTAGCAACAATAGAAAATGCGGTGGCATCAAAAATAGTTAAAATTAGCTCAGCAATACTCTCTAAGTTTTTTTGAATGCCATTATCAACAGGCGTAATTAATTGCTGTTCATCAATTAATAATACATCTGCGATATAACTCTCTACATTGGGCATTCAAAATCCTACAACACTATTAAATAAATACGCCTCAATAAAATGAGATGTAACAAATGATTAACTTATTGTAGTTGATTATTTTGAATGCGTTGAATAATTTGCATTATAAATTGACTCCACATAAGAGCCTTACCTTATTGTAGTCAGTAGATTATGAATCTATTTTTAAAATACAGAGAGACTTAAGCTAGGCGAGCAACTTATAACTGAGTAAATAAGCACTTAGCGGGGTGCTGTTCTTATTAAAACCAATAAGAACAGCATATTTAATCGCTCATTTGTACAATTGTTTGCGCTACGTTAAATAAGGTTTTATGTGTATCCATTGCTTGTTTTTGTAGCTGTTTATGGGCTTGCTCTTCAGTGAGTTTTAACTGTTCAATAAGTATATATTTGGCTTGGTGAATTACCTTTTGCTCACTAATTACTTTTTTAGCGTCAAGTAACGCTTGGTTTATTTGTTTAATATGTTGGCTTTGCTCGATAATTAAATCGTACATACTTTTATTACTATTGAGCTTATCAGCCGCTATGTTTTGGCTTACTTCTGGATCTGGTTGCTTAACGGCTAATTGGCCAAAAGTAGGGGCTATGTGTTGCTCTACCATATTGTTAAGTACCTGCTTATTTGTATTTAAGCTACGTTGAGCACAGGCTATTTGCATTGCTGCGGTATCAATTAACTGATCTGCTATGTTTTGCTCAATTTTGTGCATTATATCTATGCGCGTAGTGGTTACTTCGTACCATACTTCGCTAAGTTGTGAGAGCGGTTGAGCGTTCTCGTCATCGAGTTTTTGCAGTAAACTTCTAAGTTGCTCTACCTGATTATTAACCTGATGCGTTGTTAGTGTGGCAAAGCATTTTAAAAGGTGCGCATCGGCGTATTCATTAAAAAAGTCAAAACTGTGGTTTTGTTCTTGTACAAAGTGCGCGAGTTGTTGTTTTTGCTCAGTGGTAAATTTACTCGCCGCAAATGCTTGTGCACCACAGGCACGCTCTTGTCCTGCGTATTCTTTACCTTGCATAAAATTAAAAAAGGCAACTAATAAGCGTGTTATTTTGGGATCGCTTGCGCCATCAGCTGCCTCTAAAATAATATTGAGTAAACTAGCAATTAACTGCGTGAACGACTGCGTAGCATGTACTGCACTAATGTTTTGTTGTGCTATTTGCTTGCGCAATACCGGTAATGCATCGAGTGCTTGTAAGCTGTAGGTAATTAAATTAAATAACCGAGTATGGCCCGTATCGGCGTTGTCGTTTATAAATGTTTGTTTAAGAGAATCATAAAATGCAGTTTGTGCGCTGTTGCTTAAAGGGATTTGTTCTTGTAATTGGGTTTTAAATCGCTCTCGATTTGAGGCCAAAAATATATTACTCATTGCGCGTTCTTTTTGTAACTGATGTACAAAATCGCCTAACTTAGTGAGCGAGGAACAACTGTTTTGTAATTGCTTTAGCGCGTGTATTTCTTGATATTTAGCCGCTAATAAAAACTGTTTTGTGAGAGGATTGTTTGTCGCCATTGATAGTATTCCACACTTTTTTGTTTTTAAAGTGCAACCACCGTTCCAATCATTAATAAATTTCATCATTGAATTTAAAATCAAGCTAATACAATTACTTAAAGTGTTATTTTTGTTTGTCACTGTGTTTCTATAATTTAACTTACCATTACTTTTAACTTATTTGGTGCATTAAAGCATGTTATTGCACACAACTTGAACCCAAATTAAAAACAAAAAAAGCGCCTACTCCTGGGGAGGTAGTAAGCGCGAAAAGTGCATTATTCATTTTGTATCATGCGTTAACATTTATACTGTTTAATAACTCAGGGCTAATTGCCATTTTATGATTTATCACTTCACCAATCATAATTAGGGTAGGGCCTTGAAGGTTGTGTTTAGCATGCTCATTTACTATCAGTTCAAGCGTACTGGTAATTACCTTTTGCTTAGTAGTAGTGGCATTTTCGATTAGTGCAATGGGTGTATTACTTGGCCAGCCCACTGATTGTAAACCGTTGCTTAGCGTTTGTAAGCGCGAAAGCCCCATATAAACCACTAAAGTGGGGTTGTTGTTTCCAGGCATAAACGCGTAATTTTTCCAATGAGGCTGCTTGTTAGGATCGGCAAACTGCGCCGTTAAAAACGTAACACTGCGCGCTACGTCTCTTGCTGTAAGCGGAATACCCGTATAAGCGGAAGTAGCACAAGCCGTTGTTACACCCGGAACAATAGCAAAATTAATATTATGCTTTGTAAGCGCATCGGCTTCTTCGTTAATACGTGCAAATATACTCGGATCGCCGCCTTTTAAACGCACTACGTTTAGGCCTTGTTGCGCGTATTTAACCAGTAGTTCGCAAATGTTAGCTTGGGTCATCGAATGCTTACCTGCACGTTTACCTACAAATACACGCTGTGCTTTTTTAGGTAGTGTTTTTAGTAAATCGTCACTTACTAGCCAATCGTACAAAACAACATCGGCGGTATTAATTAAACGCTGCGCTTTTACTGTAATTAGCTCTGCGTCTCCTGGGCCTGCACCAATTATATAAACGTTGCCACTTTTGGCGCTGCGACTATTTGAGCTTGTTAGCTTGGTAACAAGCTTATTTAACCACACGTTTTCAATACCCGAAAAATAAGACAGTACACTCATAATATTCCCCTAAGCCACAGCCGTTGTAACTTTTGGTTCAGAGCTTATAAATACACTGCCGTCTTCAATTTTTGCATTAAAAACCGGTAAGTGTATTGCTTCTGCTTCTAAACATTCACCTGTTTCTAGGCAAAAGTGCTGCTTATATAAAGGCGATGCGACCACTAATTTATTATCGATAGAGCCAATAATGCCACGCGATAATACATTCGCTTTACCAATAGGGTCGTAGTTGCTAATAGCAAACACAGCCGTTGGGTTTTGTGGAATATAAAAAATAGCAACTTGCTGATTATTAACTAATGCGCACACGCCGCTATTAGCCACTAGGTTATCGATTGTTCCAATATTATGCCAAGACATCAGCTTGCTCCTCTTCAACTTCCATTACTGGAATACGGTTTTGTGTATTACGTTGCTCACGTTTTTCGGCTTCTGTTGCAGGGCGAATTTGGTTACGCTCTTGCACAAATAAAATGTTGTCGTCGGTTTCGGGGCTATTAACAAACTGACGGAATCGTTTGGCAGCATCTGGGCTTTCAATCGCTTTTTTCCACTCACAGGCATAGGTTTGTGTAATTAATTCCATTTGCGCTTCTAGCTCGTCGCAAATGCCTAAGCTATCGTCAATTACTACGCTTTTAAGGTAATCTAAACCGCCTTCAAGATTTTCCATCCATACCGACGTACGCTGTAATTTGTCAGCCGTTTTAATGTAAAACATAATTACGCGGTCAATGTATTTAATTAGTGTTGGCGTGTCTAAATCGGTCGCAAATAAGTCAGCATGGCGAGGGCGCATACCGCCATTACCACACACGTATAAGTTCCAGCCATTTTCGGTGGCTATAATGCCAATATCTTTACTTTGTGCTTCGGCGCATTCGCGGGTACAACCCGATACCGCCATTTTAAATTTATGCGGTGCACGCAGTCCTTTATAGCGGTTTTCAATTTCTATTGCGTGTCCAACGCTGTCTTGCACACCATAACGACACCACGTACTACCTACACACGATTTAACGGTTCTGAGAGACTTACCATAAGCATGACCGGTCTCAAATCCGGCTTCGATCAATCGCTCCCAAATAACAGGAAGCTCTTCTAAGCGCGCACCAAATAAATCAATACGCTGACCACCCGTTACTTTGCAGTACAGGTTAAAGTCTTTGGCTACTTGTCCTATTACAATGAGTTTGTCGGGGGTTATTTCGCCACCAGCAATACGCGGTACTACAGAGTAAGAGCCATCTTTTTGCATATTTGCTAGGTATGTGTCGTTAGTATCTTGCAAGCCAACATGGGCGGGCTCTAAAATAAAGTCGTTCCATGTTGAGGCTAAAATAGAGCCAATGGCAGGTTTACATATTTCACAGCCATGACCGCTGCCGTGTTTAGCTAGTAAGTCATCAAAGCTTTTAATGCTTTCTACTTTAACCATATGCAGTAGTTCTTGGCGTGAATACGCAAAGTGCTCACATACATGGTTGTTAACTTCAACTCCACGGCTTGCTAATTCATTATCAACAACTGATTTTAATAACGCGGCACAACCACCACAGCCACTTGCTGCTTTAGTACATGATTTTACAGAGGCTAAATCGCATGAGCCGCCATCAATCGCACCTACAATGTCGCCTTTACTCACATTGTGACATGAACAAATAGTGGCTGTGTCGGGTAGGGCACTGCCAGATAACGACGGCGCGCCGCCGCTATCTGGTAAAATTAAACACTCAGGGTTTTCTGGCAAGTCCATGTCGTTAAGCATGTACTGTAATAAAGCATCGTAATCGCTGGTATCGCCAACAAGTACAGCGCCCAGTAATTTATCGCCTTTTTCACTTAGTATGATTTTTTTATAACAGCCGCGAATAGCGTCTTGATATATAAGCTCTTTACAGTCTGGCGTTTTTGCATGAGCGTCGCCTATTGAGCCTACTTCTACACCTAACAGCTTAAGTTTTGTGCTCATATCAGCACCTAAAAACTCAAGCTCGCCGCCACTTAATTGGCTCGCTGCAACGCGCGCCATGTTGTAACCCGGTGCAACTAAGCCAAATAGTTTTTTGTCCCACAAAGCACATTCACCAATGGCTAAAATATCAGGATCTGATGTTTGGCATTGGTTATTAATAATAATACCGCCGCGCTCACCGAGCTCTAAATCAGCAATTTTACCTAGCTGATCATACGGGCGAATACCGGCAGAGAACAAAATCAGATCTGTTTCTAAAAATGACTCGTCCGAAAAATTTAATCTAAAGCGACTGGTTTCGCCTTTTACTATTTCGCTGGTTGCTTTTGATGTATGTACTGTTACGCCGAGTTTTTCTATTTTATTTTTTAGTAGCGTACCGCCTTGTCCATCAAGTTGAACAGCCATAAGTTGTGGCGCAAATTCAACTACGTGGGTATCAAGCCCTAGTTGCTTAATGGCGTTTGCGGCTTCAAGCCCCAACAAACCACCACCAATAACAACACCGCTTTTACTTACAGCGGCACTGGCTTTTATTTGTTCTAAATCTTCTAATGTGCGATACACCAAACAATGGGGTTGGTCGTTACCTTTTATAGGCGGCACAAACGGAAACGATCCTGTCGCGAGTATCAGTTTGTCGTATGGGTATTGCTCACCGGTTAATGTGGTCACTATTTTTGCTGTTCTATCAATGCCTTCAACCCACTGGCTGGTATGCACATTAATATTAAGCTGTTTATAGTTGTCGTGAGTTGTAAGTGCTAAATCGGCGGCTGTTTTGCCATCAAATACACTTGATAAGTACACGCGATCGTATGCAAGATTTGCTTCTCCGCAAAGTACAGTAATGTCTGCGTTGGCATCGCTTTGGCGCATTTGCTCAACAAAGTGGTGTCCGACCATACCATTACCAATAATGAGTATTTTTTGCGAGGTTTGCATAGGGCATTCCTTAAAGTGACGGTTTAAATACAAATAACAAAAAAGCCCGCCACAAATACGCATTATGCATAATTGAGTGCGGGCTTCTTTGCCGATGGTTGCTAATAGCTATTGTGTTAACAACCTAAATTTTTGCCGTAAGTAAAACGGGCTTGTTAATAGAATGTTTGCAAAAATACAGCCAGTTTTTTAAGTTATTGTTTAAATAGTATTTAATGTATTTTTAGAGTGAGGATAAAACCTGTTTTGTTATATGTTGGTGCGCGCCTGGCACTAAGAGGGTGCAAGTATTGTCATTGTTTTGTGCATTATCAGTCAATAAAACACCCATTATCATTCATTGTGTATTGAGTTAAATTTAACCCATAAAATACGCACACAAATTTACGAGAAAAATGACTAACACAAACTCAATAGATGCTTCACCTTTTCACGAAGGCGAGCTGGCAATACAAGACAAACTCGGTAAACGAGAAATAATGGAAACATTTGGTAAACGTGCCGTGCGCTCATTTATGCCAAAGCAGCATCAAGCCTTTTTTGAGCAGTTACCATTTGTGGTTGCAGGCAGTGTTGATGAAAACGCTAATCCGTGGGTATCTATTGTTTCAGGACAGTCAGGCTTTTTAAGCGCCCCAACTCCTACGTCGTTATTAATGACCCACGCTGTTGATAAAAACGACCCTCTACATAACACATTAAAGATTGCCGGTTCGCCAATTGGTTTATTAGGCATTGAGCTAGGCACGCGTAGGCGTAACCGTTTAAATGTGCGCGTAGGTGAGGTAATTGACGATAATCAGGTGAGTTTTAATGTTGATCAATCCTTTGGGAATTGCCCACAGTATATTCAAACGCGCGACTTAACGTTTAATAGAGATCCTTTAGTTAAAAGTAGTGCAGTACAAAAAGTTGAATTTAATACACTTGATAACGCAGCCAGTACGTTAATTGACACAACCGATACATTTTTTGTTTCAAGCTTTATAACCGCTAAAAACAATCCAAAAATTGAAGGGGTTGATGTTTCTCACCGTGGTGGGTTGCCGGGTTTTGTAAAGCGCGAAGGCAACACATTAACGATTCCTGATTACGCAGGAAACAATTTTTTTAATACCTTGGGTAACTTTTTATTAAACCCAAAAGCAGGTTTGTTATTTCCTGATTTTGACACGGGCAATGTATTAATGCTTACCGGCAACGTTGAAATTTTATGGGACGGGCACCCAGAGCTTGAAGGCTTTATTGGCGCAGACCGAGGCTGGAAATTTACCCTCACTAAAGGAATGAGGCTTAAAAACTTACTCCCGTTTAGTGCTAAATTTGATGCTTACTCCCCTAACACTAAAATGACGGGCACGTGGCTTGAGGCTGATAAAAACAAACAAGCCGAAAAACTAAAACATACTTGGCAGCCTTTAAAAGTAACCAAAATAATTAAAGAAAGTAATGTAATTACCTCCTTTTATTTAGAAGGGCATAACAATACAACCTTGTTACCGTTTAAAGCAGGGCAGCATTTAACCGTACAAATACCAAGTAAAAATAGTAGCAATAGCAATAACAGTAATAGCAAACCTGTTATTAGAACCTACACCGTGTCATCAAGCCCTCATGAACTATTTTATCGGTTATCGATTAAAAAAGAACTCAGTGGCGAGGTGTCTAACTACTTTCATAATAACGTAAAAGTAGGCGACGTTATTTTAGCTAAATACCCACAAGGGCAGTTTTTTATTGACCCAACCAGTACCAAACCAGCGGTATTGATTGGTGGAGGAATAGGCATTACACCTATGATCTCAATGGCTAAACACATTGCCAATGAAGGGTTAAGAACCCGTTATACTCGCCCGTTGCATATTTTTCACAGTGCTAAAAATGCCCAGCAGCGTGCGTTTTATAACGAGCTAAAAACACTTGCAGATACAAGTGGCGGCGCAATTGATTACTACTCACTTTTATCTCAGCCTGAGCTTGATGAAAAGCAAGGCAATGGCTCTAATTCAAAAGATGAGAGCTTTAATTTAAAAGACAAAAACTTTGATTTAAAAGGGCGCATAAATGCGGATGTGTTTAGATACTATTTACCACTTGATGATTACGAGTTCTTTTTATGCGGACCTGCTGCGTTTATGCAGCACGTATATAACGAACTGTTATTGCTCGGTGTGCAGGATAAAAACATATTTGCTGAAGCATTTGGACCCTCCAGTATTAAGCGCAAAGTACTTAACACAAACGAAGCGCCTAATAAAAGCAAAGAGATTAGCGTAGAAGAAGCAGACAACACTGTAATTAAATTTAGTAAATCGGGCTTTGAACAGCGTTGGAATAAAGGTGACAATACATTACTCAATGTAGCCGAATCCCATGGTTTAGAACCTGAGTTTGGCTGTCGAAACGGCAGCTGCGGCAGTTGCGCTGTAAAAATAAACGCAGGCGCTGTGGTTTATCGCAATAACGTAAGTTACCCAGTAAAGACAGGGCAGGCGCTAATTTGCTGCGCCGTACCTGCTAAAGGCGTTGAGGTGCTTGATTTAGAGCTGTAGTTGTTAATATAGCGTTTTTAAATACAGCGCTTTTAAATACAAAACTATGCGCTAAAACAACTGTTTTTTGTTAATCAAACGGAGCGTTTTAAAAACGCTCCGTTGAATTACTTTTATTAAAACTCAAAATTAAAACTGACCGTAAGCCTTCTTCCGTCTAGCACAACGCCGTAGGTTTCATTAGTCACTACACGGTCTGTAACATTGTATAAACCAGCCATTACTTTCAGATTATCAGTCATCCAATATTGTGCGCCTATGTCCATCATGGTGTAGCCGGGTGTACCATCACTTAAGCTTGTACGGCTTAAATAGTCAGTGGTTTCACCACGGTAGTTTACACGACTCCATAAATTTATCGTGTCACTCGCATCCCAGTTTAAGGTAGCATTAGCCATACTCTTGGGTATTTTATTTAAAGGCTCGCCTGCAAAGTCTCCAGATTTTTGCTCAGAGTCTGTAAAAGAGTAGTCAGCTTTAAAGCGAAGGTTGTCGGCAATACGGTAGTTTACAGTCGCTTCTACCCCTTGCATTTCTGCCTCTGAAATATTTTTTTGCGTACTCAAAAATTGATAAGTGTTCCCACTGAATTCACATTGATAGTTTTCAAAATCATTTCTATCAATATTTTCACTAATACAGTAGCGATCTTCTGCTATTTTATCATCAAAATCAGTATGATAAAACGTTAAGCTGGTCGATAGTCCAATTTTATGATCGTTATAAATAAAACTAACTTCGTAGTTAACGCTAGTTTCTGGATCTAAGTCAGGGTTACCTATTATCAGGGCACGTGAAATGGATGTTCCAGTGGAAGATAGGTTAGGAGATCCGCCCCCGCCTGTGCCTCGACCAAAGCCTGCAGTAGCTTGAGATAATGAAGGCTGAGTATACCCTGTAGAAACCCCTCCTTTAACAGTAAAGCGGTTATTTGCATGCCAGTTAGCATAAATCCTAGGTGACCAATGAGAACCAAATTGCTCATCGTTATCGTATCTTAAACCGGTAGTTATGGATAAGTCTTTTATAAAGTTCCATTCAACCTCAGTAAATAAAGCCCCAATCCATCGGTCAACTGTATCACTGGCAATAGCCACGTTGGCATCTAGCAAACCATTCGTTTCGTCAACAAGTTCTTCGGTTTTATATCGTGCACCCACAGTATAAATATGTTGCTCTGCTGCATAAGTTGCAGATGTATTAAACGTAATTATTTCTTCTTTTTTATCTTCATCTTGCACGCGTTCAGATAAATCTTGCTGAAGATAAGTGTTTGTTGTTAATTTTCCGTAATTACCCATATGGGTGAGGGAGTACATTTGTTTTTCAAATTCGTACTGTGAGCCTTCTGCATCAATAGCTATTGAGTTACCTGGTGTATGCTCAAAATCAATATTTGATGTATCGTAGGCTAGACTCACCTTGTTTTTATCATCAACGGCCCAGTTAAATTTAACCCCAAATTGGGTTGTATCTGAGTCTGGGCGGCTAGCAGTAGCGTCGCCACCGCCAGAGTAATCACTTTCATCTGTATGTTGTATTGAGCCTGTAAGCTCCATGCCTAATACATCTTTAATTAACGCACCGCCAGCGTAAAAGTCGGTATTGTATTGATCATTACTCACATCATTCATAGATGAAGTATAGCTTGCGGCTAAGCTTGCGGCCCATTGTTGTGGAGCCGTACGAGTAATAATATTAATCACTCCGCCCATTGCTTCAGAGCCGTAAAGTGATGACATAGGACCACGAATAACTTCCACACGTTCAATCATTGCAAGTGGTGGAATACCTATTTGTTTACCCCCATCTGAGCCATTAGTATTTACTGAGCGACCCGCCGAAAGAGGACGACCATCGACAAGGTATAATGTGTATTGATCATCCATACCACGGATACTAATATCTTGCATATTACCGCCACCAGTTACATATACGCCTGGTATATCGCGAACAGCATCAACAACAGTGGTATAAGATTGTTTGCGTAGCTCTTCTTGTAATATGACCGAAATAGATGCGGGAGCATCTATAATTTTCTGCTGATAACCGGTTGCTGTTACAACCATTGTTTCCATTTCATTTGTTTTTTCTGCCGCTGAAGCGCTCATGGCTATAGGGATCAAAATAGCGAGAGGTAACTTTTTACAGGTCAATGGTACTAACTTCGACATTGATCGTTTGGACATTAAAATGTTCTCCTTTACATGTAGGCCTAAATTCAAGAGTGCAAATGATAATACTTATTGTTATCATGTAAAGGAACTTAAATGGAACAATGTGTTGCCAAAGTTGCAACACATGTTGATCGTTTGCTCGTGTAATGGCTAATTTATTATTATGTAAATTAGCCGTCACTGAGCGTATTAAACGCAGTAGGGATGTTGCAATGCCTCAATTTAAAGAATTACGTAGTTTTGTCTCTGTGGTTAGTTCAGGAAGCTTATCAAATTCGGCAAAAACACTGCAGTTGTCTAAATCAACTATTAGCCGACATCTTAAAAACTTAGAGCAAGATGTAGGGAGTATTTTACTTAAAAGAATGCCTAACAGCTTGGTGCCTACAGAGGCGGGGCTGTGTTTTTATGATTATTGTGAGCAAATACTAAGTATAGCGAAAGAAGCTAAACAAGAATTAGATACCTTAGATGAAAAAGTACAGGGTGAAGTAGTTATCTATGTTGATACCGGCTTATTAAGAGGATGGCTAGGTGATGTTGTTACTCAGTTTTTAACGCGCTTTCCAGATGTTAGCGTGACTCTTAAAACAGATATAAAATCTAACTCAAACCAATGGCAAGACAATATTTTGCTTTGTATGGGGCAGTTACCTGAATCCAGCCAACGCCAAGAAAAACTCTGTATTCTTTGGCAGGGGGTATTTGGTAGTAAAGATTACTTTAAGTGTAACGGCTATCCTAACTCACCGGAAGATTTAATAAATACTCACTGGTTACAATTAATTGGCAATAAAAATGAGCAGTTAGTTATGACAAACCAAGGAGGAGAAACATTAAGTGTACCAGTTCCTTCGTCACGAATTCAGTCAGATCAGTTGGTGTTACAAGGAGATGCAATAAGCCAAGGGCATGGGCTTGGTTTATTACCTCTATGGCAAGCAAACATGCGTCTTAATGCTCACCCCGAATGCTTTGAGCGTTGCTTAAAAGACTGGGTAGGTCATCCTGTTCCTATTTGGTTATGTTATCCTTTTGGTAAATTAGCCAAAAAGCAGCGTGCTTTTATAGAGCATATAAAAAGCAATTTACCGCAGGAATGGGATAATGAGCTTTGCCAAGAAATGTAAATTTTATTTAGTATTACTTAGACAATTTATTTTAAGTGTTTTAGAAACTGCAACGTAAAAAACCGCTTTTTAATCAATAAAAGTAAATGCTACTCATTATCATTTAATGTGTGGCATGCTAGCATGTCCTTAATATGTTCATAAATTAAAAAGGAAATATAAATGTACGGCATACTAATAAAAATATTTTTTATAGCTGGTTGTAGTTTTTTCTCAGTAGCTAGCTTTGCTAATTACCCAATAACAATTAGCCAAGGGAATACCCAAGTTGTTATAAAAAAAAAGCCTATAAAAGTAGTTGTATACGATTTAGGTGTACTTGATACATTAACAGCACTTGATGTTGATGTAACAGCGGTTGCTAAGGGAGTGTTTCCTGAGTATTTAGCTCATTATAACTCCCCAAACAAAGCAATAGCGGGTAGCTTATTTAAGCCAGACTTTGAGGCACTTAAAAAAATTAAACCTGATTTAATTATAGTCGGACCACGCAGCCGTAGAGCATTAGATAAATTAACTGCAATTGCACCTTCCATCGATTTAACATTAAGTTCCGATGATTTTGTCTCTAATATTAAAAGAAATATTATATTACTGGGTGATGTTTTTGAAAAACAACAGCAAGCAAAGTTATTGTGGAACAATCTAAATAATAAAATTAATGCTTTACAGGCTAAAGCAATGGGTAAAGGGCCAGGGCTTGTTTTATTTACTGTAAAAGATATGTTTATTGCGCACTTATCTGGAGACAGATTTGGTATGGTGTATGAACTACTTGGTATAAAAAGCCCAGATAAAATTAATAAACCACAGCTAAAAGATAACGATAAAAGCCAAACTAAAGTGCAAAAAGCCAAACAAGCTGCAGTATTAACAAAGGATTATATGGCAACAAAACCAAATTGGCTGTTTATACTCGACAGAGGTTTAGCAACTGGGGGGCAAAGCAATATTGAGCAAGCTTTAGCAAAAGCACCGTTTATAGAAAACTCTCAAGCGTGGCAACAAAAACATGTTTACTACTTAAACCCAACGCAATGGTATGTAATAACAGGCGGCTATACGAGTGTTCTTAATACCGTGAACGAGTTAAATACTATTTGGTAAACATTTTTATTAAAGGTGAGCTGATTATGAATATTTGCTCACCAATTCACTTTAGTTAGATACAAAACGGATAGCGAAAAATTGAAATGAGCGGCATATCTGGTGATCATAACAGAATTTAGCTCAGGACTTTTAAAATTTGCAATAGATAGCTTTATTAGCTCTAGCAGAGTAATTCAGTACCTGTTGTCAGATTGATTACATACCTTCAAATGCCAAATGAACAGGCATAAGTCCCTCATGAACGTCTCAAAACGCATAAGTTTCGAAGATATTATCATAAATAATTTTTAAGTTATTGTAATCAACTCTTAACCCATAATGTTGACCATCTAAGTTATAACCACTTAGGTGAATATGATTATTATGTGATGTGAGTTTACTAAAATAGTTGATTTTATATCGTAAAAAAGAGGCTTAATAGCCTCTTATAAAACAGTATTAAATACTTAAAACTAAGCCAGTAAACCTGCTTTTGTTTCAGGCATTGCTATAAAGCCATCAAGTTTACGAACGTTGTTTAACCATCTTAAAATATTTGGATATTGCTCAAGTGATACGCCACCCTCTGGTGCGTGTGCTATGTATGAAAAGTTGGCAATGTCGGCAATAGTAGGCTGAGTGCCTACTAAGTACTCGCGATTTTGTAAATACGCATCCATTGTTTTAAATAATGTATGGGCAATGTTTATCGCGTTTTGATGATCAAGCTCTGCGCCAAATACAGTGACTAAACGAGCTGCACACGGACCTGAAGCCACAAGCCCTGCAGCAACGCTCAACCAGCGCTGAATGTGCGCTTGAACAGTTACATCTTCTGGGTACCAGGTTCTGTTAGCATCAAATTTTTGTGCCAAGTACAGCAAAATAGCGTTTGAATCGTTAATAACGTCATCGTTATGTTTAAGTACGGGTACTTGCCCAAAAATATTCATTTTTAGAAAGTCAGCTTGTTTTTGTGCGCCGTTTTGCAATGCAACATCGACCATATTTACATCAAGCTTTAAAAGCGATGTAAATAGCTCTGCACGATGTGAATGACCAGATAAAGTAAAACGGTATAGCGTTAGGTTGCTCATGGTTATCCTGTTTTTAATTTGAATAGTAATTTTTAATAACGCTATTCTTTCACTATTATCAGTATTGAAAAACCGAGCTAGTAAGGAATTAATGTCAATGCTATATTGACAATCATGGATACTATTATTGGCATTAAAACAATCATCGCGGTTGTTGAAACAGGCTCTTTTACAGCCGCAGGCGACAGACTAGGGCTTTCAAAGGCGCTGGTCAGTAAGTACGTGGGCATTGTAGAGCAAGACTTAGGGGTTAGATTATTTAACCGCTCCACGCGCAGAATTTCGATTACCGAGGCGGGGCAAAGTTATTACGCAAGCGTAGTGCCTGTAATTGAAAGCTACAGCGAAATGCTCGATAACTTATCGGGTCAAACAGCGCTTGCTAGCGGCAAGCTTAGGGTGAGTGCGCCGGTGTCGTTTGGCGAATCAAACCTTGCGCCGTTAATGCCTGAATTACTGAGCCGTTATCCTGATTTAAGTATTGATTTAGTGCTTTCAGACAAAACAATTGATTTGCTAGAAGAGGGGGTTGATTTAGCAATAAGAATTGGCAGTGTGTCTGACTCTAATTTAATCGCGAGGCAAATTACCAGTTACCCTTTAATTTTATGTGCATCAGCAGATTATATTCAGCGCTTTGGCGCACCAGCGAGTGTTGACGAGCTTGAGCAACATGCTACGGTGATTGATAGCAACTTTAAAATAGGTCGCCATTGGCCTCTCGTTTCACCTAGTGGCGAGGCATTAACGGCAAGCGTAAACTCGCGTGTTTCGGTTAATAATCCACAAGCTGTAAAAGAGGTGGTTGTAGCGGGTGGCGGTATTGGCTTAATTCCTGAAATAGTGGTGAGAGACGATATTGCATCGGGTAAACTTGTACAGGTTATGCAAGGTTATAAAACCTTTGAGTTTGGTTTATTTGCTATTTATCCGCATAGAAAGTTTGTGGCTCAAAAGGTCACGTCGTTTATTCAGTTTTTATTTGAAAAGTTTGAAGCTAAGCCAAAAACAAAAAAGCCTAAAATCAGTTAAGTGATTTTAGGTTTTTTAAAGTGGATTATTAAAATATTATTTTAAAATAGTTACTTAATTAAAAGTGGCGCTTACTTAAAACAACTACTTACTTTAATATAATAACTGGCACATCGTTGTTTTCGAGCATTTTAATGGTATTACTGCCCACAAAAAACTGCCTTAACTTCGAATGCCCAAAAGCCCCCATAACAATCAAATCAATGTTATTTTGCTCTTTGTATTGCATTAACGAGTCGAAAATATTGCCCTCTAAAAAGCTTGCAGACACTTCAAAACCCATACTACTGAGTTTAAATTGAGCGTTAAGAAACTTCTCTTCTAAGTTCTTCTCATTATTATTAATACTCACTAAATGACAATGAAGCCCATGTAATAAACCGCCATCAATAACTTGTTGCAGTGCTTTGTCGGCTGTTTCGCGACCATCGTACGCAATCATAAATGATTTAGGCTGCTTAAACTTTCTAGAAATAAGCAATATTGGTTGCGAGGCGCTACGCACGAGCGTTTCGATGTGTGAACCAAGTGCATTTAAATCAACACGATGATCAACACCATTTCGACCAATAACGATTAAGCGAGTATCATCTTTAAAATCAATAATAGCGTCGATTACATCACCGTGACGTTTAATTAATTCATAGTTTTGAATATGAGCAATTTTTGCTTTTACAGCAACCGAGTCGAGTAATTCATCTGCTAGTTTTAAAGAAATTTTACTACGGTGTTCATCGAGTTTTGTCATTTCTTCAAGCAAAGCCGATTGAGCACCTAAACCAATCGTACCGGTGTAGTTACCTACATTAGTTTGTTGTATTTTTTCAAGCATATGTATAAAGCTAATTGGTTTATTTAGCTTTTTCGAAGCCCAAATAGCAGCTTCGGTTACAGCGTGTGTAATGACAGAGCCATCGATACAGGTAATTATTTTTTTCATTACATTCTCCTTAATGACCGCCAAGTAGTTTATCGACTTCTTTAGGGTCGTTATGTACGCCAAACTTATCAACAACTGTTTCGGTTGCGCTATTCATACCAACAATATTAACTGTTGCGCCTTCGCGTCTAAATTTAATAACCACCTTGTCGAGTGATGATACACCGGTTATATCCCAAAAGTGGGCATGGGTTAAATCTATAACAACATTTGTTACCGCACTTTTAAAATCGAATGACGCTATAAACTGCTCTGCTGAGGCAAAAAATACCTGGCCTACAACTTCATAAGTTACTAGGTTTTTAGTTTCATCGTGCTTAGTTGTAACAACCATAAAGCGACCAATTTTGTTCGCAAAAAACAACGTAGCTAGCAATACGCCAACTAAAACACCAATGGCTAGATTATGCGTGGCAACAACTACAATAACCGTAGAAATCATCACTACGTTTGACGAAAGCGGGTTCTTTTTTAAATCCTTAACTGATGCCCAAGAGAATGTACCAATCGACACCATAATCATTACTGCAACTAATGCCGCCATAGGAATTAAACGCAGCCACTCATCTAAAAACACCACCATGATGATTAAAAATAAACCAGCAATAAAGGTTGAAAGTCGTCCACGACCGCCCGATTTAACGTTAATAATTGACTGTCCAATCATGGCGCAACCCGCCATACCACCAAATAAACCTGCGCCAATATTGGCAATACCTTGACCTTTACACTCTTTATTACGATCGCTCGTTGTATCAGTTAAGTCATCAACAATAGTGGCGGTCATCATGGATTCAAGTAAGCCCACAACCGCAAGACCAATCGAATACGGTAAAACAATTTGCAGCGTTTCGAGTGTTAGCGGTACATCGGGCCATAAAAATATAGGCAGGGTGTCTGGCAGTTCGCCCATGTCGCCAACGGTTCTTATATCAAGCCCTAAAAACAGTGAAACCAGCGTAATAACAACAATACACACTAAAGGAGAGGGAAGGATTTTGCCAATAGTTGGAATATACGGAAATAAGTAAATAATACCTAGGCCCGCTGCGGTCATCGCATAAACATGCCAAGTAACATTGGTCAGCTCAGGTAACTGCGCCATAAATATTAAAATCGCCAGTGCGTTTACAAACCCCGTAACAACAGAGCGCGATACAAACCGCATTAACTCACCGAGCTTTAAAAAGCCTGCAAATATTTGCAGTACACCGGTAAGTAAGGTGGCAACCAGTAAGTATTCCAGACCATGATCTTTAACCAGCGTCACCATTAATAGCGCCATTGCACCGGTAGCAGCCGATATCATGCCAGGGCGTCCGCCTACAAAGGCAATAATAACGGCGATACAAAATGAGGCGTATAAACCTACTTTTGGATCAACACCCGCAATAATAGAAAAGGCAATAGCTTCCGGTATTAGGGCAAGCGCCACAACAATACCAGCAAGCACATCGCCACGAACATTAGAGAGCCAATCTCTTTTTACGTGATCAAACATGTAATAAACCTAATTAGTTAGTTTCCCAGAGTATAGGGGAGTATTTTATTTAAATAACAATGATTCTCGCACAGATGGCGATTAAGGTTGCATGCAATGTGCTGATGAAAAAGGGAGTGGTTGCCTAGGGCGGCGTAAGTTTCAAGTAAAAAGCTCCTTTTTGATTAGTGTGTATTGATAATGGGAATAAATTGTAAGTAACGCATACACTTTAGCAATATGCAGTTAGTTCATAAAGAGTAAACCTCAATCCAATAAGGTTTTTAAGCAATTAATACTCAAACGTAAAACCAAACTCTCTTAATATTTCGTACACGTTTATGTCAAAATGATAAAGCGTTGCGGCTCTTTGTGCCACATTTGTTTGCTTTTCTTTGCAGTTTATTAATAAGTTCATTTTTTTAAACTTACGTCTAAAGTTAGATTTATCGAGTGATTTATTTAAAATCGACTCGTCCAAAGGCAAAGAGCCTGAGCAAATGAAAGGGTAAATATTACCCCTTTAATAAGCGCCAAAACTAAAGCAATAGAACTAAAATAATAGAACTAAAGCAATAGTTTTGGCGTTGTTAGACTGCTTCACTCGTTAAGCTTTCTTTTTACTAAACCCAAACACTTTATAAACTCGCAGCAACTATCTAATTTCTCAATAGTTAAATTACTAATGCACTTAAGTAAAGTGTGAGTCGCTTGTTCAATATCACGATTTGCAATAGCGTTTAACATCATTTTTTAAACTTTTATTATTTCGATTTAAGCTGCCTCGATCGCCGTTTTCCCTTAGTTGTTAACTGGGTCATCAACCTTCGGCCATGTTCTAAAAATGAATAATATTAGACGTGACGTAGTTTTTGTAAAAAGACGTAGTAGAGTGGTTGGCGTAATAAGCAGCTAAAAAGCAAATACAGCTGATAGTCTGCAGTGAGCGAGAAGCGGACATTGAGATTGGCCAAATATCATCGTGAATTGATTCGTTAAAGTGTGTCGTTAGCGCATATATTCATGAAAATGAGTGCTGCGCGCATATTGGTTCATTTAACTTTACCTAAAAGTTTTAGAAAACTTAGTGATAGTAATACCTTAGGTTATTTGCTAAAACTATATAATGTAGAAAAATGAGCGTGGCATCGGCAGGAATATGTGCGATGAGCGCACTATTAAATTTTTAGGTAACTCAAGTATGTTCAGTATCGTCAGCAAAATGAACAACAACATTAAGATAGGATATATGTATCTGGTACTTGGTGTTCTCATGTTTTTGGGTGGCTTGTATATTACTAAAAGTACGTCAGATTTTATCGACAACGCGTTATCAGCAAAAGGCACTGTAATTGAGTTAATTCAAAAAGACGACTCGCTATATCCTGTAGTAAGCTTCATGGATGAAACTGAAAAACAGCATACTTTTGAGTCTAATTATGGTTGTAGTCCTGCTTGCTATAAAGAACAAGAGCAAGTAACCGTTCTTTATAGCGGTGGTAATGTTAAAGCTCCTGTAATAAGTGGATTTATGTCCTTATGGTTACCAAGTCTGCTTTTGTTAGGCATAGGCATTAGTTTTGTTGTTGTAAGTCTATTCCAAATAAAAAGGTTACGGGGCAAAATAGCGCAAAGCGTTGCCTAACAACACGCCCTAAGGTGGACGACCAGTAAAATCAGCTATTAATTACAAATTTTAAAAATGGTGGACCTCAGTTCTTTTAGCCAACAGCAATTTGCCGCTTAAGACAGCATTCTACGCTTAGTCTAGTTCGGTTGTGATTCACTATTAGGAGTAAACTTTGAATAAAGGGATTTTGTTATTTCTACTCACCGTACTTTGTACCATTAATTCTGCGAACTCCGCTGAGACAACTTGGAAAACCCAAGGTTATGGTTACGTTTTTCATACTGTGGACAATAAAACAACAGCCTTTGATTTAACAACTAAGCATTGTTTGGAAAACCACTTTATCACCGATGAGTTTGAACAAATCTCGTTCATTGAAGAAACAAAAAAAGTGAATAAAGATACTCGCTTACTTAACTTTGGTGGTTTGTTTCCGTTAAAGCTAACGAAATTAGATAGTTTACCCGCTCAATGTCAATCCGAAAAAATTGTTAGTATTAAAGACAAAAACTATGAATTTAATGCCAGTATTGTTCTTGACGTTCTAATGAATAATTTTGAAGAGCACTATGCATTTTCAAAAGATAAAAATATTAATTGGGTTGAGCAGAGAAAACTTTGGCAAAAAAGAATAACCTCAAAAACTACGCAAGATGAGCTATTTAGTATCATAGATGACTTTCTTAAAGAATTACGCGACGGTCATGCCATATTACTCAATCAAGAACTTGATAGGCTTTCACATTACTCACCAAGAAAGTGGTCATTTTGGGATGAATTAAAAGCGCACTCAGTAAATTACCCTGAATACTCAACTTACTGGGAATTACATACCGCATTAATTGAAAAATCTCAGGAAAGCATTAAGAATTACATTGATAAAAACTATTCCACTCTTCAATATCACGATAATTTTACCTTAGCAAACACGCCTCAAAATATTGCCTATTTAAAAATAAGTAACTTTGATGATTTCTCAAATAATGACGTAAAAGCAACAAAAGAGGTTATGGAGATATTTACGCCTATCATCAAACAAAGCAATGGTTTAATTATTGACTTACGTTTTAGTATGGGTGGAAGTGACTTAGTGGCATTTTCTATTTTATCTTACTTAATAGATTCAGAATTAGCCTTGGGGGGGAAACAGTTTAAAACATCGACAGGTTACAGTGAACTTCAAAAAATTGTTGTCGCTCCATCAAAAATTAATAATTACACAGGAAGCATTGTTGTTCTAACTAGTCAAAAAACACCTAGTGCGGCTGAAGTATTTCTTTTAGGTTTACAAGCAAGGGGCAATGTTACTTTTATTGGTGAAAGAAGCTACGGAGCTTTTAGCGATGCGTTAACAAAAGCTTTGCCTAATGGTTGGGGGATCACATTATCAAATGAAAGGTATCTCAATTCTCATGGGGAAAATTATGAAAACATTGGATTGCCTGTAGATCATGAATTTGTATTTCTTAATGTGAACAATATTGAAAGCGGAAAAGATGTGCAGCTTAATGAGGCAATTAAAGCTTTTAGATAGGTGCATTCAGCGTATAACGAGGCGTCACTAATGTCCGCTGTTGGCACTGAGCCGAACTTCGGCAAAGAGCGATAACCGGACTGTGGGTCAACTCGTTTTTGGACAAAAGCGTGTTAGAAAAGAAGATTTAAACAACCCAAATTACTAACAATCAACTAAAGCTGATTGATATCGACTCCTTTCACATACAAACTTTAAAAACCTCTATCAAATAATACACTCATCAGACCTATTGACAGTTTATCAATGAACTTAAGTTCATATATATTGGTTGAAATAATAATTAGAGATAGCTTTATGAACACACCAATCAGGATATTTGTAGATAACTGTATTTTAAGTCATAGCGAGATGCTAGAAGGTGCCAAACGTACTAAATATTGTAGTGGTCAATAAAATTTGGCCACAGTTTTAGAGTCTTTGTATCTAATCTCAGATTCATTTGGCGCTAAACCAGCATTATAATGATGCGGTCTAACATTGTTGTAATATCCGTTGATATAATCACTCACACTATATTTAGCGTCTATAAAATTCCCATATCCAACCTTTGGCATCCATTCTGTTTTAAAGCTTCTAAAAAATCGCTCCATTGGCGCATTATCCCAACAATTTCCGCGTCGACTCATGCTTTGTGTGATTTTATAGCGCCATAAACGTTGGCGGTACTTCAAGCTCGTATAATGGCTTCCTTGGTCTGAGTGAAACATCAACCCACTTGGTCTGCCTCTGCTTTCGTAAGCTAACTCAAGCGCTTTTAGCGTTAAGTTAGAATCTGGCGACAATGACATTGCCCAACCCACAACTTTACGCGCAAATAAATCAATAACGACCGCTAAATAAGCCCAGCGATTGCCTGTCCAAATATATGTAACATCACCGCACCACACGGTATCTGGCTCAACAACATCGAACTGCCTATCAAGCAGGTTTGGGATTTCAAGGTGTTCATTACCGCCGCGTTTATATGAATGTTGAGGTACTTGGCAGCTTTCTAGCTTTAATTTAATCATTAACTTAGCAGCACGATAACGGCTTAATTCAAAATCGTTATTCGTTGCGATTGCCGCGATTGTCCTCACACCTGCTGAGCCCCCACTCATTGTATGTATGGCTTTAACTTCAGCCTCTAACCTTACTTGCTCTGGTGTCGGTGTCGTATCCCGTATAGCCCAGTATTTATAGCTGCTACGATGCATATTAAATACACTACATAGCACACTAATAGGGTAACGCTCTCGTTGATTTAATTTCTCAATTAACGAGAATTGTTCAGGGAGTCGGACATCAAGAGAGCGGTAGCCTTTTTTAATATATCCTTTTCTAATTCAATGCGTTGGATTTGCTTTTTAAGTTCACGGATTTCAATTTGTTCGGGTGTCATTGGTGAAGCCAATGGTGACTGGCCATTACGTTCTTGCTTTAATTGAGCAACCCATTTACTTACGGTTGATTTACCAACACCCATCGCTTTGGCTGCTTCTTCTTGTGTATAACCTTGGTCAACTACAAGTTGAGCCGTTTCTAATTTGATTGAAGCGGAGTACGTTGCACGATTTAATTTTGTCATTTTTTTCACCCAAATTTGTATGCAAATAGCATAACATTTCTTTCTTAATGGGTGACCAAAATTACTCTACCACTACAAAGCAGGGAATATCCCAGGAAAGGTAAAAAGCTGCCCTTAATTCCTAACTTCCCAAGTTTAGATAATACTAAAGATGACTTAAAAAGAGTTTCTTCACAAAAAGCATTTTATTATTTATGTCAGAAATTTGATACTTTATTAAGTCAGAAAAATGTAACGCTTAGTGAAGCATTTGATGCCCTACAAATATTGAAATATGGTGCTGCAGGGAAGAATTTCGCTCTTCGTTGTCCTGATGAGCAAGTAATACGCAACTTTTTAAATTTATGTATAAAATTTAAATTAAAGTCGAGCCACTTCAAATTTCGTTTTCATCAAGTAGATTTACAAAATCAAAATGTTATTCAAGCGAGGTCTTACTGGGAAGAATTAGTTTCGTCATTTGGATTAAGCGATAGTCACATCGAAAGCGCCTCAATTGAGGAGGGCAGGTTTCTAGGTAAACATAATGGCAATGGCTTTTTAGAAGTTGGATTATTAATTACAGTAAAGGGTAGTAAAGGTACATATAAAAAGTCGAGGCGCCACCATAGCTTAATGAGCTTTCTTCATTTGCTGCTTATTATAAGTTATAGGGCCGGCGAAGCCCCTTAATAGCTTCAAATTAAGTTTAGGTATTTTAAAACGTTAACTCATTCTTTTAAGAACTTTATCGCCAACTTTACAAAAATGGTAATAATCAGGAAGTTCTTGAAATTTAGCATGTATAAAAGCTGATTCAGAAGAGCATCGGTCAGCTTGTTGCACAATATGCTCAATTGCATATCTCGCTTGATAGCCAGATGGCTTGGCTGCTAATAAACTGCTTAATAACTCCAGCAATTGCCTATTACGACTGCCTAGCTTCGCTAAAGGTTCAGCTAAGATAGCAAAGTTATAACCTTCGTGTGGTCCTGGTATGTAGCGATCGTTGGCTTGATGTAGCATGACAAATATTTTACCAATATCGTGAAATAAGCCAGCTACTAATGCAGCTTGGCATTCAATACTGGAATGATTTAAGTGTTTAGCATTATTAAATGCAATTTCAGCTACCTCTATACTGTGCTCAAATAATCCATGAGTATAAGAATGATGGTGGTTTAGGCTAGCCGGTGCTTGTATGAATTTTTGTAAAATGCTTTGTTTAGTTAAAATAAAATCAATAAAAGGCTGCAACTCACTGCATGTGACGAAGCTAAGTAGCTTAAAAAATCGTGCTATTAAATGCTCATTTGTATTATTTATCATCGAAGTTAAATTAAGGTACTGCTGTTCGTTACATTGAGAAAGTATAGGCTCTATATCACAAACTACATGATTACCCATTATATCGTGAGTTAACTGAAATTGAGCTAAGCCAGACACTATTTGGCATTTTCTAGCAATATCAGCAGATGTAATAGCGTAAATTATTTGCTTACTTATCAATAGCTCACAATTGGCTGTTGGCAAAGTACCATTAATATGTAAATTTTTTAACCAACCATAGATATAGTTATTCATAAGTAGCCTCTTCTTCAATGTTGGCATTTAGAAGTAGGCGGTCAAAAGCACTACCATCTTGTCGAGTATTGTTTGGAACATAACGGCTGTAAACTTCAAATAGCATTTTAGTGGTGCTGTGACCCATTTGTTTAGCTATCCATTCAGGGTTTTCACCAGCAGAAAGCCATAAGGTTGCGCATGTATGTCTTGTTTGATAAGGGCGTCTCCTCTTTAAAGAGAGCTCTTCTAGCGTTGGATACCACACCCTTTTAGTTATATTTCGATGGTCAAGAGGGTTACCTTTTTTATTACAAAAAACATAAGTGTTCTTACCAGTTATTTTGAATTGTGTTTTTAATGCATCAACAACAACTCTAGATAGCTGGATATTTCTATATGATGTGGCTGTTTTAGGTGTCTCAACATTGCCATCAACTAAGGTTTCATGAATAGTAATTTCATTTCGATCAAAGTTAACGTATTCCCACTTGAGGCCATCAATCTCTGCTGTTCGTATCGCAGTAAAAAAGCGAACGGTATAATAATTACGAAAATCACTTCTTACATACTTAAGAAATTGCTGAACTTCCTTGAGTGAAAAAGGTTCTATCTTGGTTTTAACTACTTTTAGTGGTTTTATATTGTTAAAAGGAGTTTGAAAATCATAACGTAATGACGCTTCTTTAAGTATGCCTCTAAGAGGTGTCATAACATGATTGATCCAATCATTACTCAATTGTTTTTTACTACTACGCTTAGGCTCTAATATGCCCGCGCGATATTTAATAATATGAGCACGGCTTATTTCATCAAGATTAAACTTGCCAAATTCAGGAATTAAATAACGCTCAAAGATCATAGACACATTTTTAAAATGACTAATTTTCCAATGAATTTTACTTTCTTCTAGCCACTCATAAGCAAATGCCTCGAAGTTAGGTACATTCTGTAAAATAACATCAGCTTTATTCGTTTCATTAGCTTTTATAGCTTCTATCTGGTCATCAAACAGTTTAAAAGCCTTGCAGCGGTTACTATTCGGAAACATATCTCGGTAAACAAAACGATCGAGCATAATTTGAATTTCAATATTTTCTAGAACTTTCTCAAGTTTGATACGATTAGCTTTTGTATCCTTGAGTAAGGTCTGCTCACGACATCGTATATTTTGATAATAAAAATCAAAAAACAACTTATCGTTTCGGCTTCTTACACTAGCCATAACATACACCTCCACTTGCGAGAGGAATGACAAATTCGCGCTCAGCTTTATACGTGGTGTTGTACATTTCTTCCATTACACTTTCTAAAAGGTAAAGTATTTTTCTTGATCCAAAAGGTCTAATGTAATGCTCACCCTCAAAAAAAACATTGTCTTTCAACTTACGGTTAATGTAATCTGGACTGAACTTAATAAAGCTTGAAAGTTCTTTAGCAGAAAGCAAAGTAAATTCATTTTTAATCATAAAAGTATCCTAACAAGAAACTAAAGTGATTAAATCATACAGAAAGTATCCTGTAAAGAAACTTTTTAAATAATTGGTTGTATTAAAATGATTGTTTATAATTTAAAGGAATTAATCGCAGCTAAGTCATTGAAAGAGGGACGTAAAATTACGTTAGATGAAGTTGCAAATGCCGCAGGAGTAAATAAAGCCGCGATGTCAAAAATGGCTAATAACAATAATTACTCAACAACTACGCGTACTTTGGATGCATTATGTGCTTACTTCGACTGCAAAATAGAAGAGATAATCACGTATAAAAAATAATTGGATCAAAATAAGTTCGTTGCTATATCAGTCTATACACCAGATAGAATATCTTGATAAATATCAGGCTTGTTCATTGCCTCAATATCACTACATTCTAAAGTGTGATTATAACTTTTAAACCAAAAAGGGAGATCCCTGTTTTCATAGAGTGATTTACCTACTTTGATAGCTCAAGATTTATTGACTTAATTTTTATCAATAAAGTTAAGTTGAAATCGAGGGTAGGCTACCTCAGCGTTAGGATAAATGTTAGTGACAAAAAATATCAGTTGATCAACAACAAGTCTGTCCGCACTTTTAATTTCGAGAAGATTGGCAACGTCAGCTTTTGTAAAAAGAGAGTTATTTACTAAGAACTTGTCTATTTCAGTTTTATAAGTTTTAGATTTGGCTGCTAATGTTTATTCAGTTATTTAATTTTTTTAAAATATTTCTAAACAGAGCGATAACCTTGCCTTAATTGAGCATTTTCATTACTCAGTGATTTATCCATTCTTATTACTCCTAGCTAAAATACACATATGTTTTAATCAGGTGTCGTTTCGAGAGTTACTTTTTTAGCATCAGCCTAAATTGATTTAGTAGTCAAGTGTTTTAATACTCTAGCTGCTTTGTTAGTAAGCGACTCAAGTAGAGGTAAAACATTCAAGTTACACTACTCCTAAGTCTTCAATATGTAAGGTTGATCTAAATTTAATTACAAAAACATTCAAACAGCTTACAAATACAAACATATGATGTATATTATCTGTTGCACATAATAACAACAGTGTAAAAACCTGTTAACAGATAACGACCTCAACGGGAGAAAAATATGAGACAACATCTTTTAGGCTTCACACTAGCCCCCTTGTTTTTGCTTACAACAGCATGCTCACAACAAGAAAGCGTAGTTAAAGTTGATAACAATGAAACACAAAGCGCAACGCAAGATAACTACGAACAAGTTGCGATTCTAAAAATGGCAAAACTCAAAAAAATGATGCAACAAGCGCAAAGTAAGCAGATTGATGTAACACGTGAACAGAGTATTATTTGGTTTTCAGAACAATTTTTAAAGTTTGCCAATTGGGATGAAAATAATTATGACGCAGTCGTCAAATTATTTGGGTACGAGCGCCATTATGCCGCTGATAAAGAAAAGCTAGCAAAAGAGTTACCAAACTTTGAGCGCGAAAAAGTAATTCAAATTTTAGAGAAAGGCATTGAAGAGCTTGGTAAAGAGCTAGCAGGTGATATTAAACGTCGCCCAGTGAACAAGGTTGATTGGCAAAATACAAAAGCAGAAGATAATATGTTTGTGAGTAATGGCAAGCCTATCTTTTTGTATGATTACTTTTCAAAGAGTGTTGGTCAGCCACTTACAAATAAAGATATTTATAACGATCATTTAGGCGCGCTCTATCATGGCGGTGAAGATTTATACCCGGTAGATCACGACCGTGCCATTAATTCATTTTTAGTGCGTGAAGATGGCACTTTTGACGAAGAGTTAATGAAAGAGCTGACGCGTATCCCTGATACCAACATTGGTTTTTTAGTTTACTGGTTAATGGGTATTCCAAAGTGGGTTGAAGAGCAAGAGCCAGAAGTTAGAAAAGGCCGTTCGTTATTTACAGGATTCGATATTGATAACCCATTAGCGCGAGATCTTTGGGGTAAAATAATTCGTAAAACGGGTGAGCTTACTAAAGGCAAAAAAGTTACTGAAGTTGGGTTTGTATTAGCTAACGAGCCGCATTGGTACGCCGAAAAAGGCCACTGGACACAAAAATATGAAGAAATGACCAGCATCTCTTCATACACACTAAATAAGTTTAGAAGTTGGTTAGATAAAAAATACCAAGGTGATATTAACGAGCTAAATGAAAACTGGGGAACGCATTTTAGCCAGTTTGCAGATGTAGCTATTGAGATACCGATTGATCCTGCGATTAAAGGCGAGCCTAAGTGGTACGACTGGACGCGTTATAATATGGACAGAAGCACTGACTGGTTTACTTACGTTCAAAACGAACTGCATTCTGTAAATGAAGACGCTGATACCCATATAAAAATTATGCCGCGCATGTTTATGGACGATTCACGCTCTGGCGGTATTGATACCGAAGCATTAGCTGAGTTAACAACCATGGTAGGGCACGATGCTAAGTCGTTTGGTAGCGAAAATATTCGCCCAGGTAAGTCATCTAAGTGGATTGAAAAGTACGCATATAACTGGGGCATAGTTACTATGTTTCATGACTTTATGGAATCAGTTGCGCCGAATAAAATTAATGTAAATTCAGAGTCTCATTTTTTATCATCAGGTCAGTGGCGAGATTTAGACACACGTACAAGCTATGTACGTAGTGTTTATTGGCTTGCAACTTTACTTGGTATGGATGCCAATATGGGCTGGTTTTGGGCGCGTGATCCAGATGGTTCACCAGAGGATCGTTTAGAAGGCGATCTGGACTTTTTTGACCCAGGTCTTGGCGGTGCATTTGCGGGTTCTAACAATATGCAGCCACATGTAACTAACGAAGTTACCCAAGTAATGTTTGATCTTAATAGTTTTTCTGAGGAAATTGTTGAGCTTAGAGAGCAGCGTCGCCCACTTCGTTTGTTTTACTCTGAAACAACAGCAATTAATACAAACGACTATATGACAAAGGGCTACACACTTTACGAAAATTTATTTTTTGAAGGTTTCCCGCTTGGTTTTGCAACTAAAGATGTAGTCGAAAAGCAAGACAATAACAATTGGGATGCAATACTGGTTTATCGCAATAACTTTGTTACAGATGAAGAATTTAAAGCGCTTCAAGGGTATTTAAACAAAGGTGGTACCGTTATTTTAGACTCAGCGCAAAGCTTGTCTTTAGACGAGTACGGGCATCCGCGTAAGGCTAAGTTAGTTGCCAGTAAAGGTAAGCTTATTGTTATGCCAAAAGGGGCCGATGTTGAAGCTATTAAACAAACTGCACTTGCAGAGGTTTCGGGTAGTACGCCTGATGTTGTTGTAAAAGTAGATAATGGTGAGTCATTTAAAACCACAACATGGCGTACTGTTAAGCAAGACAATGGTAGTTACCTGGTTAATATTTTAAATTTAGGCCACACAACAGCAACCGTTGATCTGTCGCTTAAAAATGGTAAATCTATTCATGTTAAAAACTTAATGACGAGCAATAAAATGAATACCAGCTTTGATATTCCTTCTGAGGGTGTCTTGCTTGTTGAAGTTACAGCTCAATAAATAGTTTTTTAGCGGGTACATACCTATGTGCTCGCTTTTCAATTAACACGATACATTAAGTTGTGGATAGTAAATGAAAACAAATAATAAGGTTAAACTAATAGCAATATCGTTGAGCTTAATCCTTGGTAGTGCAGGGGTTAATGCTCAGCCGATGCCTCATATTGCGCAACCAGGCGAAAATTGGGTTTTACAAACTGAACGCTCAGATGAGTTTGATATTAAAGATGCTGAAAAATGGAATTTTCAAACAGAAAACTACGGTGTTTGGTCTTGGAAAGATGAAAATGCCAGTGTTTCTGAAGGCATATTAAAACTAACCACTAAACGAGAAACGCATTTAAGAACGTTTTGGGATGGCTGTAATAAAACAAAAGTGCCTAATTATAGATTGTTTTACACTTCGGGAGTTGCTAAGTCTAGGGCAACAGGGAGTTACGGATATTATGAGGCACGTATAAAGGGTGCGGATAAATTTCCGGGAGTATCACCTGCATTTTGGATGTACAGCAAAATAGATCGTACTTTAACGAATGAAGGCGATGTGCAATATAGTGAAATAGATGTAGTTGAGTTAACTCAAAAACAGACGCTTCAGGAGTCGGACCACGACCTACATAATATTGTTATAAAAGATGGCGCACCCAAGTGGATGCGACCTGGTAGCTCGCCAGAAACAAACCATAATGGCTATCACTTACCATTTGATCCCAGTGAAGACTTTCATACTTATGGGGTTAATATAACCAAAGACGACATTACATGGTATGTAGATAACGTTCAGGTTGGCTATAAAAAGAATTTGTACTGGCACCGCGATATGAACTTAACATTATCGCAGGGCTTACGCGCACCGCATACACAATGGAAATGTAATCAATTTTATCCTTCAGATAATCAGTCTGCACAAGGTTTTCCAACATCAATGGAAATTGATTACGTGAGAACGTGGTTAAAGCAATAAAAACCCTAAAGCCCATTCTAATAAAGTGTAAATATTAGCCAAATTAAAATTTACTTGTTGCCAATATAAACATCATATGTTTATATTATTGAAATCAATTTTATGCTTTTATAATAAAGTACAGGCAGATTGCTAAAACACTGACGTAGCAATTTTTAGTTGTTTAAAAGGACACACACATGAACTTATTTAAAATAAAAATGGTGATGCTGTTAGGGTGCTGCACATTATTTGCTCCCAATTTATATGCAAAAGATGCAGAGCTGAAAAACTCTGAAGCCAAAAAGCCAAATGTGCTGATTTTACTGTTTGATGATATGCGCTTTGATACGTTTTCTTATCGTAATGGCCCAGTTTCAACGCCAAATATTGACGCATTAGCAAACGAAGGTACACGTTTTGATCAAGCGATGACATCTACTGGCTTATGCTCTCCTTCGCGCGCGGCTATGTTTACTGGACGCTGGGGACATAAAACGGGGCTTGACGATAACGTGGGGCTTTATCATTCTCGCCTTTCGGAGTTATCACTTAGTGAAGGCAGCGTAATTAAACGTGCAACAAGCGTAGGTTACGACGTAAGTTATGTAGGTAAATGGCACTTAGGTGCACAAGGCCCAGCACTGCGCGGTGCAAACTTTATGTGGGGGCACGATAAAGATGAAGAGCGTAATGGCCGTCCTTTTACGCCTTATGGTACACAAAAAAATGTTGCCCGTATGAATGCAGGTGAGCGCGATAAAAACGGCGAAAAGCACGATTACTACAAAACACTTCCGGGTACATACGCAGATACAGTAACAGCTAAAGAAGTAAACGAAGGCAAATTAATGCTGCAAAATGCGGCCAAATCAGACAAACCATTTTTTGGTATTGTTAGTTTTGAGCAACCTCATCCGCCGTACCGCGTACCAGAACCTTACGCCAGCATGTACGACTACAAAGACATAAAACTTCCTAAAAACTTTGGTATAGAACGTAAACATAAACCAATGGCGCAAGATGATATTTGGTGGCCTTGGCACGATGTAAGCCACATGACTGAAACCGATTGGCGCAAAGCACATAGTTTTTACTATGGTGCCATTGCCATGATTGACCACGCAGTTGGCGAGCTTATTAATACCGCCAAAGAAGAAGGTTTATACGACGACCTACACATTATTTTAGTAGGCGACCAAGGCAGTATGCTAGGCGAGCATAACCTTTATGACAAAGGCCCATATGCATACGACGAATTAATGCGTATGCCACTTATTATTCGTGACCCTAGCCTTGAGCCTAAAATAATTAACCGCCAAGTGTCTATGCTCGACATAGCACCAACACTTCGCCAGTGGATGACACTACCCCTTGATGGCGACGAAGATGGGCGTTCACTTTTACCATTGATGAAACAAGGCGATAGTGCCGATGCTGGTAAAGATGATATTTCGTTATATGCCTACGAATGGTACAACGGCGGATGGTTTGGTATTAGAGCTATACGTACCCCTGAAATGAAATTTGTATGGAATCCAGGCGACAGCCGCGATGAATTATACGACTTAAAAAATGATCCGTACGAAATCACAAACCAAATAGATAATCCTAAATACAAAAAACAGCTTACTGATTTAGTGCATAAAATGGCGGGAGAGCTTAAGCGTATTGAAGACCCATCATTAACTAAATTTAATCACCACATGAAAGCTTTTTTATAGCCGAGTAATGCCCTTTGGTGGGCCTTAATTGGCCTGCTATTTTTTATTATCAAAATTGAGATTGGCACTATGAAAACACACACAAAATTATTGAGCGCTTTATCATCGCTTGCCTTATTAATTGGCTCTGCGGGCATACACGCAAGTGAACAAAAACCCAATATTATTCTTATTGTTGCAGATGACCTAGGTTATGCAGATGTTGGTTTTAATGGCTCTAAGGATATTATTACCCCAAATATTGATGATCTTGCTAAATCGGGTACTTCTTTTTCAGACGCTTACGTAGCGCACCCGTTTTGTGGCCCAAGCCGAGCGGCATTAATGACCGGTCGTTATCCACATAAGATTGGCTCACAATTTAATTTACCGACACGCGGCTCAAACGTAGGCGTGCCTACTGACGCTAAGTTTATTAGTAAATTACTAAACGAAAATAACTATTTTACCGGTGCATTAGGTAAATGGCATATGGGCGATGCGCCGGAGTATCACCCAAATAAACGTGGTTTTGATGAATATTATGGATTTTTAGGCGGTGGGCATAATTATTTTCCTGACCAATATCAACTTCAGTATAAAAAGCAAAAGGCACAAGGCTTAAAAAATATTTTTGAGTACATTACTCCGCTAGAGCACAACGGCAAAGAAGTAAAAGAAACGCAGTACATTACTGATGCACTTTCGCGCGAAGCCGTTAATTTTGTAGACAAAGCAGCGGATAAAAAAAATCCATTCTTTTTATATTTAGCTTACAACGCACCGCATGTGCCATTGCAAGCTAAAGACGAAGATATGGCGATGTTTCCTGATATAAAAAATAAAGACCGTAAAACATATGCAGGTATGGTTTACGCAGTTGACCGCGGCGTGGGTAAACTAGTAGAAACCCTGAAAAAAAATAATCAGTATGATAATACGCTTATCGTATTTATGAGCGATAACGGTGGCAAATTAAGTAAAGGCGCTAATAACTTCCCACTAAAAGCAGGTAAGGGCAGTACACAAGAAGGCGGTTTTAGAGTTCCTATGTTGTTTCATTGGCCTAAGCATGTACCTGCGGGCAAGCGTTTTTCGCATCCTGTATCGGCACTAGACTTATACCCAACATTTGCAGCTTTAGCGGGCGCTAAAGTTGAAGAAAACCAACATTTAGATGGTACAAATATGTGGCCTGCATTTATTAAAAATGAAAACCCACATAAAGATGAGCCTATTTATGCACTTCGCCATCGTAAAGGTTACAGCGATGCTGCAATTCGTATGAACCAATGGAAAGCATTAAAAGTTAACCAGCAACCATGGCAGTTATTTAATATCGAAAACGATATTTCTGAAAAACACGATGTAAGTAAATCTAATAAAGCACTTTTAACGGACATGGTTCGCGAAATGGAAAAATGGAGCTGGGATAATCAACAGCCAAAATGGTTTCACGAAACGGCTGAAGGTGCTAACTGGCGATTAGATGCCATGCCACGATTCGATAAAACGTTTAAAACAACTAAGTAAGTTTTATCAAATTCATGGAGGCTTTATGAAAGTAAAAACAATTGTATGGCATGTTTCTTTGTTATGCATGGGCGCAAGCTTACTAGGTTGTCAACAAGCGAGTGCCCTAGCGGGTGCTCAGCTAACACCGGGCAAAACATTATTTACTGAGCAGCACCAAGCAATTAAATTAGAAAACAAAAATCGCCGTAAATGGGATAACGCATTAATAAGCGATTTAGACCACGACGGTTACCCAGATTTATTACTTACCGATCATGGTTATACCATTCGTTTGTATTGGAACAATAAAGGCGTTTACGACAAAGGGCGCGACCTGATTGTAGGTGATATGCACGGTATTGGCGTGGGCGATTACGACAAAGATGGCAAAATAGATATTTTGCTTTCACGTGGTGGTGGCTCTGGCGATAACGCGCGTAATGCTAAGTTATTTCACTTTAACAAAAGAGAAATTGTTGAAGGCGGTGAGTTTTCACCCAAACTGCCAACGTTACGTGGGCGCACTAGTAAGTTTTTTGATGCCAATAACAACGGTCATTTAGATTTATTACTAATGGGATTCCCGCAGGCTAATAGCGGTAAACAAACCAGTAATTTTATTTATAAAAACGATGGTAGCGGCAATATAACTCACGCAAGTGATTTACCAAAAACTAATCGAGATGGTCAAAAAGTCCTTATTACAGATTTTAATAACGATAAAATTGACGATTTAGTAATTTACGGCGACGGTGCTTTACGTGTTTTAAAAGGCAATGGCGACTTTACCTTTAGTGACGTAACCGCCAACGTTTTCCCTTATAAAATAATGGATGCGACGGGTGTTAGCGAAATCGATTTTGATAATGATGGTGACTTTGATTTATATATAAGTCGTGCTAACCCATTACAAGCAGGCGATACGTTTTTTGATGCTAAAAGCCACACATTTGGTTTTTACACTAAGCGTGGACCATTTAAATATGATGACTTACTTATTGGCGATACGCTTAATTTAGTTAACTACCAGTCACCTTATCCAAACCAAGATGTATTTGTAGGCGAAGGCACTTATAGATATAAATTTGAAGGTGAAAGGCACAGTGGTCAAAACGTCAATATTGTTAGCAGTAATGGCCTAGGCTGGGCCGATACCCAACCTAATAAAGGTTTGTATGTTGGTTATATAGGCAATGATAAATGGCGTATGGCGGGTAATACTTTTTCACCTACAACGGGTGTTGTAACCGGTGTTAAACATTATACGGTAAATAAAAAACCAATAGCTCCATCAGATTTGTTACTTAAAAATGAAAGTGGAAAATTTGTAGATGTGAGTGCTAAAGCTGGCATTAAAACAAATTTAAATACGACCGGCGTAAGTGTGGGAGATTTTAACAACAACGGCTACCAAGATTTGTTTGTTGTTAAACAAGGCAACTTGGTAACGCCTACATCGCAAATACTGTATTTAAATAATGGCGATAACACATTTAGCCAAGCGACTCATTCGGGATTAATAACAAACACCTTAGGTACCATTGGCTCAGGCGCAAATGTATTTGATTACAACTTAGACGGCCAGGTCGATATTATTATGAATAACGACAGAGGTCAGTGGCACTTATTTAGTAATCAAGCCAATAATAGTAATCACTATGTATTATTGCGTATAAGTAATTCACTTAAGCATAATGCAAGCCCCATTGGCGCTATAGCGACACTTAAAGGCTGTGGTAAAACCCTTACAAGACGCGTGTCGCCTGATGCCGCACCTTATACACAATCATTTGATAATGTGGTTCATTTTGGTTTAGGCCAGTGCAACGAAATAGATAACGTAAGTGTGCGTTACAGCAATGGCGAAGTAATCAGTAAATCTAAGGTTGGGACAGATCAAGTAATCAATTTTTAATTACAACGTTTGATTACGACAAAGTTAACTATGAGAGGTAAAAAGCAAGGTTTGGTAACAAGCCTTGCTTTTTTTTCGCAAAAAATTAAGAGTAAAAGAGAGCAATAATGAATAAAAATAACATCACTCATCTTAAAAATAAATTAGCGGGTTTAGTGTGCTTATTTACTGTGTTTGGTTGCAGTACCCACACGGCTCAAAGCAATAATAAAAACATAAATAAAGGGGGAGAAAGTGCATCTTTAGCGTCTGTTAAAACGTCTAATACACTGCTTGAGAGTACGAGTTTATTTGCATCACTTCCTGATTATTGCCCAACCCCAGACGCTTTTGCTGTCTCTCCTTCAGGAGAGCTTACTTTATCGTGTGTTAACTATGCCAATAAAGGGCTACAAGCGGGTGTGCTGGTTAATATTAATAATGACAAAACGTTTACTAAAATAGCCCAGTTATCGGGGCCAAACAATAAAGGGAAGGGCCGCCCTATGGGGCTTGCCTATGCCCCCGATGGCTCGTTATTTATAGCCGATAACCAAGGTGCTGGCAAAGCTAGATTACTTAAACTCACCTTAAAAAATAACAAAGTCATCAATACGCAAATAGTAGCAAAAGGCATGAGTTCGCCAAACGGTGTGCGCTATCAAAATGGCTATATTTACGTAACTCAACTGCGTGTGCCAAGTAAAAATAAGACCGAGACTCTCAGCGGGATATATCGTTTTAAGGCCACAGATACCAATATATTAGTGACTAGCAGTACAGATGATCCGCATTTATTGTTTTTGGCTAAAACAGCTAATAAGCAACGTAAATTTGGACTTGATGGCTTAGTTTTTGACTCACAGGGCAACTTGTTTGTAACCAACCTAGGTGACGACTTAATTTATAAATTAACGTTTGATACAAACAACAACCTGCTTAGCCAAAGTACCTATGCAACACTTCCAAAAGGAAGTGGACCTGATGGCTTAACTATAGACCCTCAAGGTAATTTATACGCTGCAGGTTTTTTAACTAATCAAGTTATAAAAATTGATACAAACCAAAATGTAACCGTTATTGCATCGTACCCCGATAACAATTCAGAAAATGGTGAATTAGACCAACCCGCCGATATTATTTATTATAAAGGCTCTTTGCTTATGTCGAATTTTGACTTGCTTACAGGCCCAGGTATTACCAATACTGGGCATGGCAAACCTTATACGGTAAGTGAAATTAAGTTACATAATAAGTAAGGTTTTAATTTAAGTTAAGCGCTTAAATTAGGTTCTTAAATTAAAATCGTGTGTATTGCCGTGTATGTTTGAGCTTTAGATTTATGGGCAATACATTTGGTTTACCGCTTTCAAAACTGCTGATTGGCAGCTTTTGATAGCTGTAAATACTCTAATGAGCATAAGTTAATATTATAAACCCTCGTAAATTTCTTTCTGAACAACTCAATTTTGATCATTTTCAACAACATATTTTATTTATTAATGGGGATTTTGAGTCTCTTTTTTTGTTTTGTATAAAAAATAAAAATATCTAAGTTACTTTCACTTAAATATTAATGAATTTAAATTGTTTAAAAACAGCGGTTTAAATTACTTCGTTTGAAAAAGAAACAAAAATGTCAAAATCAAAGTAAACGACTTGTAAATATAAACATCATATGTTTAACTTGATCGCAAGTTAAGTATCGCTCTGAAACGAAATTAGGATACTAGGACGTTCATTCATTTTATCAGTGGCGCTTAACTAACAATAAAAACAGACAACATCATCACACACTGGCATTGAGAAAAACGATGCCGATAAACAGGAGAGCACACAATGCAGCATAACTTTAGGTTATCAGCAGTCTCTGCAGCTATTATTGCTTCGCTTATTTCATCATCTGCTTTTGCACAAGAAGATGAAAAAAAAGAGAAAATAAAACTACAAAAAGATATCGAAATAATTGAAGTCCAAGGGATCAAAAGTAGCTTACGAAAAGCGGTAAACACAAAGCGCTTTTCCGACAACGTAAGTGACTCAATTCATGCTGAAGATGTAGGTAAATCAACAGATCAAAACATCGCTGATGCACTATCTAGAGTAACCGGGGTGAGTATTCAAGAAGAGGGTGGTGAAGGAACTCGTATATCAATTCGTGGTGCCGGACCTTCTTTAAATCAAATATCAATGAATGGTGTCGCACTTACCGGCGGGCTAAGTACCGATGGCTCTAGTGCGGGTGCTACTAACGATAACAGTGTTGATTTAAGCTCTTTTTCGTCAGATATATTGTCATCTATCGATGTAATTAAAACATCTTCTGCTGATAACGATGAAGGCTCACTCGGCGCAAGTGTTGTGCTTAGAACTGTAAAACCGCTAAATTTAAACAAACCACGTCGCTCTTTTACGGTTGAAGGGCGCTACAACGAGTTTTCTGATGAAAGTGACTCACGCATTAATTTTAGCTTTTCTGATAAATACTTCGACGACACCTTTGGCTTTATTATAACGGCCTCTAAAGATACCCAAAAAACACGACAAGATCGTATCAATACCGATTGGGCTAACGGCGCAATTCCTATTGTTGATTTAGATGATGCAACTGGTCGTACAGCACATGACACTGTTACAGGCAAAGCAATCAGGGTACTTGGCAATCAACGTGATGCTGATGGAAATAAGCTTTTTGGTGAAAATGGAGAAGCATTATTAAATCCACTGAGTTCACTTAATAATTACGACCCTGAAACGCAAATATTACATGAAGGTGATTTATTTGTTTTAGCGCGTGAGGTTATTGATTTTACATTAAATAATGACCAACGAGATCGCTTGTCAGTGTCTACAGGTTTTCAATACCAACCAACAGAGTCACTCGATATTCAGCTAGATGTAACTCATACAGAGCAAGATGTGTTAACCGACAGTCAACGACTGCGTTTAAACATGGGACCTGTAACACCTTTAATTTATGCCGGTGATGACAATACAGCACTAAACGGGGTTGATTTATCGACCAATACATTGCAGCAATCAAGTAGCCGCTCTACAGGTGGTAACTTTGTTCGCTCCTACGGACTTAGAGAAATTGATACTAATGTAGCGTCACTCGATATTGATTATCAGGTTACCGATTCATTAAATATGAATGTAAGAGCTGGTTTTTCTAAAACGACAGATGAAACACCAGACGATGATGAAAAAGACCGTTACATCTCTATTAGTACAGCCACATGGGGCACGGCAGGTCGTCAAATAGTTGAATCAATGCCCGATGGTAGCCACGAAATGGTTGGCTACGACTGTGGCAGCAATGGAGAATGTAGTTACTCAACTGGCGTTACTCCAGGGGAATTTGATGCCTTTGATGGTACGTCTAATGCGGTATACAGCCGTTTTAATCCGTATGACATGGAGCACAATCACTTAGGTAGTTTAGTGCTTCGTAAAAACAAATTAGCGGATACAAACAAGTCGCTTTTTGTTGATTTTGACTATGCGCTTGATGGCGACTTTATTAGATCGCTTGAATTTGGAGTTAAGTGGTCAAATCGTAAAAAAGATGTCTCTATTCAAAATAGAGCAACCACAAATGGCAGTGATTTAATAGATTTAGAAGACCCTGATCAAGCGTTTGAAGTACGTGGGCTTGGTACAATTCGCTTAGCCGATATAGTAGCTGATAGTGCCTATCCTTACGATAATTTTGGTGAAGATATTCAATCAGATCGCTCTGCACAGTTTTTTAATGGCTGGCCGTTACTTGATGCCGAAAAAGCGCTTGAAATTGTTTCAGGTAAAGATGCAGGCGAAGTAGGTATACGCGAAACCATTACAGGCAGTCGTAATATTGAAACCGAAACAAAAGCCGCTTATTTTAAAGCAAACTTTGAGCTGATGGATGGCAAGCTAACAGGTAACTTAGGCCTTAGGTATGTAAAAGATGACACAACAGCAACAGGCGTAGGCGGTATTAACTATACGCGTTTTCCACAAATGGTTGATGCGTATAATTTGTTAGTTGAGCGTGGTTTAGCAAATACAAATTTAGATGCCTGCCCAGCAGCTGTTATGGGGGTATCTGACACGGGGCAGCCTGATCATCGTTACACACCAGCAAACGATGCTGAGCTACAAAATTGTTGGGCATGGCAAATCACTCATGCGTATAACCGCTCAAATCCAGCTACTTTCCCTGTTGATCCGCAAACGGGTCAATTTGTAATTCCCGGGGCTGATGGCAACACAGGATTGGGTGTAAATCAGCAAGTGTTTGTAGATGAAAATGGCAACATTATAGCTAACAATGCATTGCCTTCTTTAATTTACGACAGCAACGGAAATTTAGTTCCAACGTCAGCTAATGCATGGGCACACTTTGCAAGTAACGGACAAATTTGGCCATTTTTAGACAGAACAACTTCATTTACAGGAACACAAGGTAGCGGACGTGAAGTACAAGACCGCGTTGCATGGGTAACTAAAAAAGGCGGACATGACGCTTATTTACCTAGTTTAAACTTAAATTATGCAGTTAACGACGAAATGATTGCACGTTTTGCTGTTAGTAGAACAATGACGCGCCCTCGTTTTGATTCATTAAACCCACGTACACAAATTTTTGAGCAACAATGGGACTCTGCTAATGGCTCAGCAGGTAATGCAAATTTAAAACCGCTTAAATCAACCAATCTCGACTTGTCTTATGAGTGGTACTTTAGCGATTCAGGTTTACTTTCAGCTGCGTTCTTTTACAAAGATATGAAAGACTTTGAAGAAACGGTGGTTGTTCCGTATCACTACAAAGATGTTAGGACCGAATACGATTTACAAACAGCCGATTTATTACTTGATTACGATGAGAATAGAGCACCAGGTGGCGAAGAAGATTGTATGCCACTTAGGCAAGTCGCGGGCTTTTTTGACCAATGGCGCATTGAATGTGACGTTGTAAACGTAACCACAGTAACCAATGGTAAAGGCGCCGATATTAAAGGTGTTGAACTAGGTTACAACCAAAATTATGACTTTTTACCAAGTTATTGGGGTGGCTTAGGTTTAAACATGAACTATACCTACCAAGATTCAGAATCTGATCGTCAGCAGGTAGGTAATACCGATATATTTTTAAAACCACTACCACAACCTTTCACTCCAAAGCATTCCCTAAATACAACACTGTATTGGGAACAAAAAGGGATTCAATTACGTTTAGCGAGTCGCTACACCGGGGATCAATTAGTTAACCGAGGTTTAGTTGGCGGCGCTACATGGCAAGAGGCAACCCATCGTTTGGACTTTAGCTCAAGTTATAAAATTAATAAAAACTTTAGCTTAACTTTTCAGGCACTTAACTTAACTGATGAAACTAACCGAATTTATTACACCAGTTCATTTAGTCGTAATGCGTTTGAAGCTAACTCGCAAGAGGTTGTGCTTGATGAAGGTAATGCAATTGAAGATGGCAGTGTGACTACTTCGCGTACAGCATCAGTTTGGAAAACAGGTCGTCAGTTCCGTGTTGGTCTTCGCGGTACCTTTTAATTGAGAAACTATTAGCAGCGGGCCACGTTAGGCGCGCTGCCTTACAAATCTTGGAGAGTAAGATGAAACATAACTTACTAATAAAAACAGCAATTAGCAGTATTATATTTTCAGTATTAACAGGGTGCGGCGGAACGGATGAAGGTTACGATCCGCAGTTTAAATCTGACTTAGCACTTGTAATCGATACCGCAGTGATCACGAGCACATTAAATGAAGAGTCCGGAGTTCAAGAAATTGATTTACTGCAAGGCGTAACAATCGACGGTAAACCAGCCTCTGAGTCAGGTGCAACCATAAACGTAAGTGAGTTAGAGTTTGTGGCTAATAATAATTTCACTACCCCACAAACAAGTGCTAATACTATTGCATCACACCGAATTTCACCTTTCACGCAATCAAGTGATAGCACTAAATTAGTTGTAAATACCGATGCGTTTTCGGCGGCATTAAGACAATGCGACCAAACCGATATAAGAGGCGCTTTAGATGGCGATGGTAACCCTATTGCTGATGGTAACTTAGACTTTCCGAGCCAAGTTATTTATAACATTACATATTCTATCAATAATGGTGCAGCTATTGCTGCGGGCGGCGCACTGCCTACACGTACATTACAATTAACTGTCAATGCGATTGATGATGTTGTAACTGAGGTCAGCGTCTCGCCGATTGAAATCCCTGCTGGTGGTCAAGCAAGTGTATTCGCATCAGCGATACCAAATTACGCGTGTAACCCCGCACTTGTTTACTCAATTGCAGATGAAGATATTGCAACCATTGATGAAAATGGCCTTATTAGCGCTAAAAATACCGGTGAAACGACTATTACAGCCACAAGTGTTGATAACCCCGAAGCTTCAGCAAGCGCCACACTTACAGTGACAGGTGCTTTTAGTCTTGCAATAACAAACGACGATAAAAACGAGTTAGGCGCTTCTTCAGGTAACAAGGACGTTCCAATCTGTGTGGTCAGTGGTGTAGAAGTGCAGCCGGCTTTACTAAACGCAGAGTTAAGCGGCGAATATACTTTTGATTGGACACTTAACGATGAAGTTTCATTTACGAAAAGCTTAACCGCAAAAAGCGGCTTTGGAGAAGTACTTGCCATTAAAGCACCTACAACAATAGACAGCCCAAATACGGTAACGGTTGAACTTATTGATGGCGATACAGCAAGTACACCTTTATCACTTATTTCGCAAAAAAGTATTACGGTTAATACTGTTAATAACCAAATGTGTGAGCCGGGTGTGTCTGAACACGAAGCAGGCTTTAACACCGACTTTAACCTCAATGGTGAAGGCGCACCTTATAAAGGTAATGCCACTTATAGTGTATCGGCAACCTCTGTGTCGGGTAATGGTCGTTCGCTTGAAATTACAGCGGGTACTGCTACTCAAGGTGAAGCGAATACACCGTACTCTTTTGCAACTCAGCAAGTTTGGAATAAACAACGCAACTGGTATAGCGCCAACTATGGGCGTGGTGCTGAGTCTGTTGGTAAAACATACCGTTATGCCGTGTGGGTTAAGTTAAATCAAGTGCCTGTTGAACCCGTTACGTTACGCCATGTGGTTGTACCGTGGGTTTATGACGGCATACCTGAGGATGCAAATGGATTTACAGGTCGTTACTCAGAAGCCGGCTTATTTAGCGCAGCACTCGCAGCTACTACGCAGTGGCAATACATCGAGTTTGTAGAGGATTCAACTAATCAACGGGACTGGGCTATTCCAGCTACATGGAGCTCAATTACCGATGTGTTTACCCTTTGGGAAGTGTATGGACTGCCAACGGGTGATTCAATCTTGATTGACGATTACGCAGTTACACGTACCGATATTATAAGTGAATAACAGCTTGACCAAATATTAGTTATTGCTGTTATTACTATTTATTCAGTAATGGCTATTTTAGCAACGATGTGCCGATTGAGGCACATAACTCACACGTTAAATAGGATTACCTATGAAATTCACACACACACAAAAGAAGAAAGTTACGTTTTGCACTCTTTTACTAAGTGCATCAATTAGTTCAGCTTACGCAGACTCAATTGGTAATAAAGCAGGGTATTTTACAAATACTATTACTAATACCGTAGAAGCGACAATCACTAATACGGGACAATGTGGTACTAGCAATAGTGCATCTACTCCAGGTCAATGTACTAATAAAATTATAAATGCACTCAATGCTGCATCAGCGGTTAGTGGTGTAGTAGTTATTAAAAAAGGTACTTATACTTTAAATCGCATTGTTATGCCCTCTAATGTTCGCCTTGAAATAGAACCCGATACTATTTTAAAAATGAATCAAAATATTTTGTTTGATTTTGGTAAAAGTGGCGGCAATGGAGCAAAAGCAGAAAATATTGAAATAACCACAACGGGTGCAAAAACAAATGCGACCCGAAATGACCGTTTTATTATTGATGTAAATACTAATACTATTTTTCAGGATAAACGGATGGTGAGAGTTGGTTATGCCGAAAATTTCTCTATTTCTCGTCTACATCAAAAAGATAACTTCTCGCAAACACCCAATATATTTTTAGTCGCAGATGATAATGGCCAACCAGGTGTTAAAACTGACGCTGGTGGTACTAATATAAATCGCAATGTTGTATTTAACTCAAGTTATGCTCGCATACCTAAAAAAGGTTATTTAGCTGACATCAGTGGAGAAAAAATAGCAACAGGGTATGCCGTTATTCAACCTTTTAGTGGCGAAGATTTATACTTTAAAAATATAAGCGGTGAGCGTGGTATTACAGTGCGCATAGAGCCTGGCAGTGGTTTAGTAACAGATCGCTTAAACCGAGCTGGTCCACGTATCGGTGCATACAGAAACATTATATTAGAAGATATTAGTAATACAGGTGGGTTTGCAGCCATATTTTTAAAACCGCATACAAAAATAAACGAAAACATAGAAATTAAAGGCACAACTGAAGGTAAAAATAGCACTTTTGTTATTTGGGCTGACTCAGGCAGTGCGCCGGTATGGGCTGATACGGACGACATAGGTTTTACGCGTGGATATTTTACTGACACTAAAATAGGCGGCACGGTAAAGCACATTGTTAGTAATAAAAACTTTAAGTCAGATATCACTAAAGCTGGTAGTTACTTTTTACCGCGAGAGGGTATTCGTGATACTGCATCAAATGGCTCTAACGGTAATTTTCAGTTGTTTAAATTGCCTCGCGATGGTTCAGGCGCTCGTTGGTTAGGTCAACCCATAGCACCAATTGCAGTAGTGTCTTCATATTCTCAAAGTGATGTAGGGAATGACTTAGTTAAGCGTTACGACAACCCTTTACTTACTGTTGATGGTGATATTGAAGCCCCAGCTCAAGCATCTGGACAAGATTTAGATGAAGGTAGCAATAACACACTAAGAAAGCGTTATAGAAAGTTTGGCGGTCGATACAACATTAAAATTAATGCTGCTATACAAGCTGACGCTACACTTGATTATTCATTATTAGGACTTAATGCAGGTGATATTACGCGTAATCGATCGACTATTTATCGCGAAAATGCCATTGATGGAACTAATCAAAATGGTGGCAGTATTAAAAGCGCCACCGATTTTATTACCAAATAACTGCGCCGTTTAATTTTAATCCCATAGTTAGTTTAGCTATGGGATTTTTGTTTTGAACTCGTAATTAGGGCGTGTTGATCTTTGGTGGGTGAATTTGCAGCAGACTGTTTGGTTTTTAGGCAAGGCAGAGTCTATGCAGTGTGGTTATTCCCCATAAATAGGCGATAACGCAGCATAAAGACCAAACATGCGCTGCCCTTTGGGTTCTTTCTAGGGACGATTAACTCTTTGTTGCTCGGTTTTTACTTAGCCCACTAGGTTACAAACCTCGCGCCGCGATTTAATCGCCCCTAGATTGAACAAATTTCAATCCACAAAGATCAACATGCCCTAAATATTCCCTAACATTAATTTTAAAATCTGATTTATAGGATGCAAAATTTTATATGAATACTTTACACATTAAAAAGCCAGCAATAAGTGTAATTGCTCTTAGTATGTTGATGTTTTTTGGTAGTAAGAGCGCTTCGGCTAATGAGTTACTACTGCCACTAACGGATCCCCAAAATGAAGGCGAGTGGGTTTTAAACACTCAAGTAAGTGATGAATTTGAAGCCAGCAGTATCGATGAAGAACGTTGGTACATTGTGGGTAAAATAGAAAACGGTAAACCTATTTATAAGCATCCAGATAATCCAAATAAAAAAGTATGGAAAGGCCGCGCACCTTCGCAATTTTCGGGTAATAACTACCGACTAGAAAATGGCAAACTAAAGCTAGAAACACGGTGGGAACCCGACTTTCCTTTTGAAGAAAAAATACATAAACCCGTGTTTGGCGATGCACTTAAATACGAAAACCTGACAACGGCATGCTTTATTGGCAGAAAGTCTTTTCAGTACGGATACATAGAAATTAAAAGCAAAGCCGCTGATGCGCAAGTGAGCAGTGCATTTTGGTCGATGGGCGAAAAGTTAGAAGTTGATTTTTTTGAATTATTTGGCGATTCGCTCGACCCTAAAAAAGATCACATAGACAGTGAATTATGGTGGTCAATCCGCGATTGGAATAAAAAGGTAATGGGCAAGCCCACTTACACAGAACGAAAAGACTTAGGTTTTAGAGTAGCCGATGACTTTCATGTGTATGGAATTGATTGGAGCGCCCAAGGAATTAAATACTATGTTGACGGTAAATTATTTAGCGAAGTATCTGCAGAACAAGCTGATGCCTGGGCAAAAGAGCATCGCGGGGTTGATAAAGGTTACGTAGCCACTAAGCCACTGTTTTTATGGCTTGATCAGGAGACTTTTCCTTGGCATGGCGTACCAAAAAGTAAAGAAGAGCTTGAACGTAATAGCCCTGAGGGCAAAAAAGATGATGGTGTGGTCGACTTTGAAATTGAATACATCCGTGTGTGGCAACAAAAACCATTACAGTCAGTTAAGTAACGAGTGGGTTAAATGAAAAAAAATAGTAAGCCAGCAAACACGTTATTTTGTTTATCACTGATCGCTACAAGTGTTCTGCTTTATGGATGTAACACCACTCAAAGGGCAAGCAATGAAACGCTAAGCGACAACAGCAGTAATAAATTAATGTTTAGCGAATCGCACAATATCATACCTTTTGAGCCACTATCGCGTCGTAAATGGGACAGTGCGTTGATTGCAGACTTTGATAAAGACGGCTATCAAGATGTATTAATTACTGAGCATACCCACGCAGTAAAAATTTTTTGGAATAACAAAAACAATACCTTTTCAGCACCACAGATAATTATTAAAGGCGACACACACGGCGTGGCTGTTGCTGACTATGACTTAGATGGTCGTATGGATTTAATAATAGCCCAAGGCGGTGGTGGAGGCCTAAAACCGCGTTTACCTGTATCGTTTCAAATAAATCATGACCGTACTGTTGAAGGTGGAGAAACATTTGATGATTTTGAACGTACACGCGGACGTGCGGTTAAATTAATTGATGGTAATAACAGTGGCACTTTAGATTTAATGCTCTCTGCTTTTCCACTTAAAAAGCAAAAAAAGGGAGCTAATCATATATATAAAAACGAAGGGCATAATCAATTTAAGTTTGTCGATTACTTACCTACTGCAAAATGGCTTGGATATAAAGCCTTAGTTAGTGATTTTGATAATGACGGGCACGATGATTTATTTTTTTACGGTGGAGATGACATTGTTGCAGCGCAGAGTAAATCTGATTTAGGTTATAAAAATAAAAGTAAGGCTGTACTAGGAAATAATCGCAATATTAGCCATGTAAGCAGCATGACCGAAATCGACTTTGATAATGACGGTGACTTTGATTTATTTTTAACCCGCGCTAAACACCAATTTGAACAACACACTTTTTATGACGCTCAATCTCAAAATTTTGCTTTTTTTACTCGTAACGAAGCATTTAAATTTGAAGATTTTAAAATCGAAGGCAATTTTGAAATAGAAAACCTCCAAATGGCTTACCCCCATTTTAATGTGTTTATTGGCAAAAATAGTGCGCCTTTAACACTCGAAGGGCATGGCGGTAGTGAACGTACGGTACAGGTAACAAAAGAGCAAGCTGCTGGCTGGCCTAAAAAACTACATAAAAAAGGTTTATACATAGGTTACTTAGGTAACGATACTTGGCGCGTAGCGGGGGATACTAAATCGCCTACAGCGGGTGTTATTAAAAGAGTGACTAATTCACCCAAAGTAAAAGGGCTTGAGCCATTACCAGCGGTATTATTAGAAAACCAGCAAGGTAAATTTGTTGATGCAACAGCCAAACTCAATATTAATCTTAGCGAACCCACAACCAGTGCTGTAGCCGGGGATTTTAACAACGATGGTTGGAGTGACTTATTTGTATTACGTTATGGCAATCCGGCAAAAGCTAACGAGCAGCTACTGTATTTAAATCAGCAAGGTAAAGGTTTTGAGACTTTACAAGACCATGGTGTTATTTCAACTGAGCTTGGAGCAACAGGGGGTAGCGCACAGGCCTTTGATTACGATAATGACGGCGACCTTGACTTAATTTATTCAAACGAGCGCGGCCGTTGGCATTTATTTACCAACAACACAGCTTTAAACGCGCAGCATAATTTTTTAGTCACTAATATTGGTTACTCACTTAACGCTGGTGTGTCGGCATTGGGAGCTACTGCGACTATAAAAGCGTGTGGGCAAACTTATAAACGCGTTGTAGGCGCAACAGGTGCTGGCTTTTCACAAAGCGAAAACAGCAAGCTACACGTTGGTTTAGGTACGTGTACAAAGATAAATAATGTATCGGTTCGTTGGAGTAATAATGAACATGTAGATATTAGCAATGCGGTAATAAATGATGCTAACGGGCAGTTAGTTGGTAGAAAAGAGCCATTGTAAGTAATTTAAATAATAAAATGCAGATAGAAAAATAGCGCTTAATTAGCGCTATTTTTTTATATTCAGTTTTCGTTATGTATTAAAAGCTATATTGAACGCTTGCCCCCACATAACGACTCCAGTCACGAGGGTAGAATGCTTCCCCAAAACCTTCAGAGTTTATACGTTGGCGAGTAGTGTACGACTTATCAAATAAGTTTTTAATGAATACACTAAACTGTAAGTTATCTTTGCTTACGCTTAAGTAACCATCCCAAATGCTTGACGATGGGTTAGCTGATTCGCCAAAGGCAAGTTCGTTAATTGATTGTGTATGGCTGCCATTATAACGCCAAACTGCACGTGTATTAGCATTCCAGCCTGTATCAGCAATTTGTGTATTATATGAAATAGTACTTAAAAATTGTTGCTCAGCATTATTAGGGAAAGATAAACCCGTTTGATCAAAGCTCTGACGGCCTGTTGAATCAGTTGTACAACGAGAAGCAAGTAAACCACCATCACCAGCAGGACAGTTTATAGGTGTATCAGCAAAGTCCTCGTAGCGAGCATCAAAATAAGCGTAGTTAAACGACCACTTTAATTTATCTGATATTTTAACCACTACATCGGCTTCAATACCGGTTGAACGTGCTTGTGCTGCGTTTACATAGCCTGCAAAAATAATGTTATTTTCTTCATCTATTACACGGCTGGCACGTACTTGATAATCGTCAACTCTCATATCAAAGTACGTAAAGTTAAACAGTAAATCGTTATCAAAATAAGCTGAACGCAGACCTACTTCAAAGTTTGAAGAGTTTTCAGGATCGGTAGGGAAGTTGTCTGCATCGGCAGGATCGGTATTTGTTGTTACAAAGTAAGATGCCCCTTTATAGCCGGTAGAATAATTCACATAACCGCGAATATCATCAGTAAAGTCATAACCTACAACCGCTTTGTATATAAATGCGGTGTCTGAGTTATCAAATTTAGTTGGCGCGTCTTGGCGTAAAATAAGCGATGGATCTGTTTGAGCAAGTTCTAATACTTCATTGAATGTTTCCATTCCAACACCTGTAGAAGGTGTTGCCAAATCTGTACGTGCAAAGGTTGCATCACTTTTTTCGTGTAATAATCTAAAACCAAAAGTAGCATCTAATTGCTCAGTTATTTGGTATTCAAGTTGTCCAAAAATAGCGACGTTTTCAAAACCAGTTGTAAAATCACCACTATTTAGTAAGCGAGAAGGTGTTAGTAATGAGCGGTCGTCATCGCCAGTAGTTGCATAGTTAGCTAAAAAAGCATCGGTAGATTGCTTTGAATAACACCCTGTTAATTCGCCGCCTTCAATAAAGCCACGGTTACCTGCAATACAACCGTCACGTATTTCAGAGCGCTGACCGTCGGTATCATGGTAAAAAAGACCTAATACCCAATCAAATTTTTCATTATTAAATGACGAAATACGAAACTCTTGTTGAAGAACATCAACCGATTCGTTACCACCAAAAGCGGTTCGCTCTACAGGAAAATTAATAGTAAAAAATGCTGAACTGTTATATAAATCAAAATCTCTGTAGCTACCATTATAGCTAAGTGTAATTTCATCATTTAGGTAGTAATCAGCCGATATTGAAAAGCCAAAATTTTCTGTTCTACCAAAGTTACCTTCTGCATTACGTGATGTAACCGGGCCGCCGGCTTCTTCAAAAGTAGACTCAGGATTTACACGGTTATAGGTTGTGCCTTCAATAGTGCCATCGTCTTTTACATTAACGATTGGACGAGGGCCAAAATCTGGGTTTATTCCACCTAAACGAGTAAGAGAACAACAATTTGTGTCTGTCTCTGAATATTCTAAGCGAAATAGTACGTTTAGCTCTTCACCGTTGTCGTACAAAAGTTGGCCGCGACCAGCTTTCGTTGTTTTTGCGCCAATAGTGTAATCTTCTTCACCAGGCATGGTGTTTTTTATCCAACCATCAATATCACTGTATTGTGCGTTAAATCGAGCTGCCCAGTTTTCGTTAAGTGGTACATTTACGGTGCCGCTAAAATCAGTGCCATCAAACTCAGTAACTTGTGCTCTAACCGTGCCTGAAACTCGGTCATCTAGTTGCGGCTTTTTAGTTACATAATGCAATAGGCCTGTTGATGTGTTTTGGCCAAATAAAGTCCCTTGTGGGCCGCGCATTGCTTCTACACGCTGTACATCTGAAATAGGTAAGTTAAGCATTGATTGGCGAGGTAATACTTCACCATCTATAACGACTAGGTTTGAAGACTGTAAGCCAATTGAATTTGTAAAAGTGCCTATACCACGTGTTTTTAATGTTGTAGTTCGTATTTCACTGCTGTCATCAATGCCAAAACCAGGTAAGTAGGTGACTAGATCAAACCCATTATCTATACCAATTTCTTGAATTAAATCACCGCTTAGCACTTCGATTGAAGAGGGAACTTCTTTTAATGCTTGATCGCGTTTTTGTGCGCTCACTAAAATAACTTCAAAATCGTCTGAATTGCTTTTAGCTTGTTTTGCGGTTGTTTCTTCTTGTGCATATGCAGTGTGTGTGAAAGCTGATAAAGAACAACATGCAAGTAATATTGCTGTATGCAATTTACTGTGTTTAAGCATTTTAACCACTCCGTTTCTTCATAATTACTGTGTGTGCAGATAATGCAACGGCAGTATCTGTTATTTAGAATCAGGCTAATTAAACAGCGACTCTTAATTGCGATAAAGCTATAAGCAATCAAGAAGTGTAAATAATCACGAATGATTCATTCTAACAATTTAAACATATGATGTTTGCAAGTGCAATGTGTTGATTACTTGTTTATTAAATGTTGCTTGTGATATTGAGGTTATAACCTTGTATTACCGTTTAAGTAACACAAGATTATTAAGTTAAGTGTTTGAATTTTAATCTCTAATCTAAATTACAAATTTAGAATGAAAAATAATTCAATTTTTAAAAATTATTTTAAACGAGCAAAAAAGTGGTAATCCTCAGCATTTTTAAGCTTTTGAGCAAAGCTCATTCCTAAATTTTTAAGCTGCGGCGCATTATTATAAGCACCAATTTTGAGTTTTAATTCACTCACGGCTTGCGCTGTTGAGCCAATGCTATCTAGTGCTAAAAAGTATAAATAAGCGTATTGCACGTTATTATTCTCAAGTGCCATTGCGTGTTTAAACGAGTCAACCGCAGCGGGTTTGTTACCGCTTCTAATAAGCGCCATACCGTTTGCATAGTGCAGCGACGCAGACGTAGGTACGGCCTTTAAACCACTGTTTAACGTGCTTTGCATTTTCGCTGTTTGACCAAGGCGATAATAAATATCGGCTAAATTTACATAACTTGCATCAAAGTAAGGGTCAACGCTAATGCCTTTTTGTAACGACGTTATAGCACCGTTTATGTCTTGTTTATTAAGCGCGAGCATACTTTGATTGATGTTGCCTTCACCGCGCCATGTATTGACGGTATTGGCGTGTGCAAGCTCTATAATTGATTGATTAAGCCCGTTTAACTGCGCTGTTGTTTGGCTTAGGTTTTGCGCTGCAGCAACACGCACCGACTTTAATTTGTCGGTTAATAGTTGTTTGTAGCTTTTTAAGCGCTCTGCTTCGGGGAGTAAAAAGCCTACTTTAGCAATCGCTAAGCGAATAAGCGGGAGCGGCGAATTAACCCAACTTTTTACTGTGGCATCGTTTAGCTCAGCGCCCGAATTACCTAAATAGGCAATTGCACTGGCGCGGTCTATTTCATTTAACGAAAAGTCATTAATTAAGCTCATATGTGCATTTTGCGATATCGCTTTTAATGAGCGCAGTTCAAGCATACTGTGCTCGCTTGCACTCAAAGCCGGTGCTTTACCATGCCATTTTTCAAGCGTGCTTGCTGCCCATTCGTTGGTTTGACCGTCGTGGCATTGCACACACGCATTAGGTGTATCGTATTTTATTGATATGTCAGGGCGCGGAATTTTAAAGCTGTGGTCGCGCCTGTCATCAACGCCCATGTATCTGTTGGTTGGCATGTGGCAGCTAACACATTGTGCACCGGTTGATTGTTCTTTATGACGATGATGCTCGGGTTTGTTGTATTCGCTGGCACTGTGGCACTGTAAGCACAGCCCATTCGTTTTTGTTTTAACTTTCATGGTGTGTTTATCGTGGCAGTCAACACAGTTAACCCCGGCTTTGTACATTTTACTTTGTGCAAAAGAGCCAAACACATACACTTCTTCTTTAATTTGGCCATCGGCGTGATACAAATTCGGTTCTAAAAATGAAGGGCTAAATTGATCCAAAAACGCTTGGCTGTTATCAAAGCCATCAGTCAGCGGGCTTCTAAGCGAATGACACGCATAACAGCCTTGCATAAAGCTGTTATCGCGCGGCTCACCTTGCCAAGTAGCAATTTTATTATCGCCAATTATTTTCCACTGCGACATATTGGTAGGGCTTGTTTGA